>JAZQEQ010000337.1:0-10830 GCA_045539055.1 Oscillospiraceae bacterium
CATGTTTGCTTCGCAAACTGCAACGGCTTATGCTTCTCGGTCGGAGCGACCGAGATTTCTTTCAGAAACCGCAACACCGTCGCGCTTAGCGTATCTTTCTCGCTTCGCAGTAGAACCTCTTGTCGTGTGCGTGCCCCATGTTTGCTTCGCAAACTGCAACGGCTTATGCTTCTCGGTCGGAGCGACCGAGATTTCTTTCAGAAACCGCAACACCGTCGCGCTTAGCGTATCTTTCTAGCCTCACAGTAGAATCTCTTGTCGTGTGCGTGCCCCATAGAAAATGTCTTTCTCGGGAGAGCGCCGTCCTTGATAACTGTGGGGAACAGCTCTGCCTTTGTCATGGAGGGCAGCAGGAAGCCGATGCTGTCCGGGGCTGCGCACAGGCTCTTTACTACATCATCGCCGTGGATATAGTCGATGACGCCCTTGTTCGAGCTGAGATACTCGTCAAGGAAGCTCTGCAGACTGCCGACAGTGAGGTTGGAGCTTTCCTTTGTGATGGTGTAGTTTACTTCCTCACCACCGAGAACAACGGTGAAGCTCTGACCGTCCGTGCCCTTTACCAGACCGAGAGCCTCGGTCATCTTTGCCATAAGATCGGCTGTGTCAACGTCCACGATAACGCGGTGGATAGCTTCAAATTCCAGTGCCTCGCTGTGGAGGTTTACAACCTCAGCAAGCGCAAATCTTGCAAGCGCTGCGTCAGCCGCGCCGTCAGCCTTTTTCTGCTCATAGCAAGCCTTAGCGGTAGCGAGCGAGTGGTTGCCGTCGCCCATTGCATACAGCAGCACTTCCTCGCCCGAAAGACCGTAGCGCGAGTTGAAGCCGTCCTTGTCTGCAAGTGTATCAAGTGCTGCAAAAACAGCCTTTGCGTCCTCGCCCTTTACAAGATAACCTGCAAGGTGTCCGCCGCCCTGCATAAGCTCGAAATCATATACCTTTTCAAGAGTATCGACACGCGCTTCAAGCGGCTCGATAACAGTCTTTTTAACGTCGTCGATGAGTATCATGATATGCGGAAGCTCAAGAGCTGCGTCACGGCGTATCTCAACTCTCGGAGGAATACGCGAAGCAACGGTAGCCTCGGTCGCGCGTACTTCAGAAGTGCTGCCCTTTGTGTAGTCGTACTTTTCAAGGTCGATAGCACCCACAAGACCTGTTCTTACCTTGCCGTCAGCCTGAGTGCGGACAGTAAGGATGAGAGCGTCCTTGTACTCCTCAAAAATACCATCGGAGAGGTACTTCAGCATTGTCGCATTGATGTCGGAGATGCGCTGCTTTGCATCGGGAGCCTCAAGATACACCTCGGGCAGGATGAGCTTCAGTGCGGAGGGCGCGTCGCCTGCTATCTCGGCGGTCTTTTCCCAGTACTGCGGCTCGCTTGTGTACTGGTCGCAGGCTACCACCGCCCACTTGGACATTCCCTCGGCAGGAAGCTTCGGGAGCAGTATATCGGCTGTTGTAAAAGCTGTCATGGTGATGATTCCTTTCTGTGGATAAAATAGTACTTTAATTGTAGCATAAAAAATCGGATTTCGCAATAGCTTTCTGCCATATTTCGGACGCGCAGCGCATATATTTGTTTCAAAAAGGAAAGCGAGGGGCAGCTATGCGCAGAGTCAGAAAAGAGCATCGTCTGCTGCCGTATGCGGCGGGAGTTATAACAGGATACATCGTGACACTGATGCTGTCTGCTGTGGCGGCATTACTGCTGTTTCTGACGGATTCGGCAGAGGGGCTTTCGGGTGCTGCGGCAGTGATAATTTCGGCGCTGTCCTGCTTTTGCGGCGGCAGGAGAGCAGGCAGACTGCGCAGGCACGACGGACTTAGAACGGGTTTCATCTGTGGAATTATTTATATGCTGCCATTTGCGCTGGTCGCGTTGATATGGGGAACTTTCGGTGGAGCGTTGTTCTGGGTAAAGCTGATACTCTGCGCGGTGTTTGGCGCGGCTGGGGGAGTGAACGGCGTTAATTCCCCCGAAAAGCGCTGAACCACTTGAAATCCGCGAGATAAAGTTGTATAATATAGACATTAAATCACGGAGGACATAAAAATGAAAGTAATTCTTGTAAACGGCAGCCCTCATGAGCACGGCTGCACATATACCGCACTTAACGAGGCGGCAAAGACGCTCAACGAAAACGGCATCGACACCGAGATCTTCTGGGTAGGCAACAAGCCCATCTGCGGCTGCATCGGCTGCGGTGCGTGTGCAAAGGGACTCGGTCGCTGCTTTATGGACGACGACCCTGTAAACGGCTTTGTGGAAAAGGCGCGTGAGGCTGACGGCTTCGTCTTCGGCTCGCCCGTGCATTACGCAGCGGCAAGCGGACTTATGACAGCGTTCATGGACAGGGCGTTCTACTCGGGCAAGTCCGCGTTCATGGGCAAGCCTGCGGCTAACATCGTAAGCTGTCGCAGAGGCGGCGCATCGGCTGCGTTTGACCAGCTCAATAAGTACCTCACGATATGCAGTATGCCTGTTGTATCGTCGCAGTACTGGAATCAGGTGCATGGTTCAAACGGCGAGCAGGTAATGCAGGACGAGGAGGGCATTCAGACTGTCCGCATCCTTGCAAAGAACATGGTATGGCTGCTGAAGTGCATAGAGCTTGGCAAGGAGAACGGAGTGGAGTTCCCCGAGCCTGAAAAGCCGATAAGAACGAGCTTTATAAGATGATGAAAAACGGTATCGTACAGTAAAGTGCGATACCGTTTTTGTTTATAGGAGCTGCCGTGCGGCGTTTTATGAGATCAGTCTTGGCGGGTTGTCGGCGCTTACATTGGAGATGTCGTAAACAAAGCTTTTTTCAAGTGCTATTCCTGCGCCGTCTATGCTGTCGGGGTAGGCTGTGCCAAAGAACTCGATAGTAAGGCGGTCGTTTTGCATTTCCACCGAATAATCCAGCTTTACGCGGTTGTCGTACTGTTCGGCGAGAGCAGTGAGATAAGTCACGGTGTTGTAGTTGATGGGAGCATATACCGCCAGCTCCTCATTGTGGTTGTAGCCTGTCATTCGTCTTATTGCGGATAAGGTAAATTCGGGGTAGTTTATGCTGATACTCTTGTCATGGAGCGCTTCAACATTATCATATTCCTCGGTTGTAAATACTGCAAAATTTTTAACATCGTAATATTCGAAATGGAGAGTGCGGAGATTGATGTAAAAAATCACGAAGCCGGTTGCAGCTATCAATAAAAGAGCGCAGATAATGATGAGAAAAACTTTTTTGACCTTTGACATATAATACCTCCTAAATGATTTGGGTGTTATTATGCTCCTTGTTTAAAACCATATGTAAAAACTCCGGTTTGAGACCCTTCTTGAGCCATTTTGAAACATATATTGGTGATTGATCTGCAAGCAGTTCCGACAGTGAATATGTGATGATTTATCGCTTCGCTTATTGCTACTTCGTATTGTGCTCCTCTCCATGTTCCATTATTGAGATAGTAAAATGTTGTCTGAATATAGACAGTGTCAAACCATAAATAGTCCAGAAAATCAATTGTCATGTTCGCAGCAGAAAAACCGTCAGGGATATCAACTGCAAAATTAGGTGAATAATAATCGCCGTTTGCTAGGTTTACACGCTCAATATGAGTGCTGCCATCAGATATATCATATTCTCTTGTGTCAGGCCATGTTGGAGTAGGGAAGCTATATGTACTGATATTGTCATCAACCAGTAATCCGTTTAGCTGCTCTAATAGATTGGGGTCAGTAACTATGCTTTCTTCGATAGGAACAAGAACATGACATATGCTTCCATCAATTACGGTGTAGTATTCATCGCCTTCCTGATAGCATTCATAGCCGTTAATTATAGTTGTTTCTGTAGCTTCGGTCGCATATGCTGTTGTACAACACAAAAGCATTGAACACATAGCGAAGATTGCAATGGCTTTTTTGAGAAGATTTTTCATGATAATTCCTCCTAATTATTATACATTTTATTACAGACGCTGTCAAGCGTCCGCTTTAACTTTATGCCTAAGTATAATATGAAGTCAACAGTTATCCGACAAACGGTATCGAAATCGGAACGAAATGCAAATTGCCTTGAACGCATCGAATATTTCACACATAATTTACGCCATTCCCCTTGAAAAAACCGCAGCTTTGTGGTACAATATATACTGTATTATTATGCAGACCTATGCAAACAATCGGAATACATAGATATTTCACGGCATAGTTTGATTTCGGGAAGGTATCTTCCACTGGAAAGAAAGGGCGCAGCTTTCGCTGCGGGTGAGTATTATGGCAAAGCTAAAGATAGCGGTACTTTTCGGCGGTGCTTCAAGTGAGCATGATGTTTCGCTGGTTTCGGCGTACTCCGTACTGACTAATATCCCTAAGGATAAGTACGAGGTAATATGCATCGGTATCACAAAGAAAGGACACTGGCTGTATTATCCCGGCGAGTATGAGGACATAAAGACAGGCGAGTGGGAGAACGATCCCGACTGCTGTACAGCGGTTATAAGCCCCGACTCCATGCATAAGGGCATCATCCTCATGGGCGAGGACGACTGCTATGTGCGCAAGGTGGACGCTGTGTTCCCCGTGCTGCATGGCGTAAACGGCGAGGACGGCACTGTTCAGGGTCTGTGCACGCTTGCGGGACTTCCTTGCGTTGGCTGTGATATGACATCATCTGCGGCTTGTATGGATAAGGCTATCACCCACACTATTCTTGACGCGGCGGGAATAAAGACCGCGCCGTATTGCTATGTTTCGCGCACAGCGCTTTCCGATATCGACGCAGCGTGTGATGATATCGAGGCAAAGCTCGGCGGCTATCCGATGTTTGTAAAGCCCGCGTGTGCAGGCTCGTCCGTGGGAGTTTCGAGAGCCGCAGACCGCGAGGCGCTCAAAAACGGACTGAAGATAGCGTTCGCGCACAGCGGCAAGGTGGTCATTGAAACTGAAATAATCGGCAAGGAGGTCGAGTGCGCGGTGCTCGGCAACGGCAAGGACCTCATAGCTTCCATCCCAGGTCAGATAACCCCTGCTGAGGAGTTCTACGATTATGATGCTAAGTACAAGCTCGGCACATCGGTGCTTGACATCCCTGCAAAGATAACTGACGAGCAGATGAACCAGCTTCGCGAGACCGCTAAAAAGGCATACATGGCGATGGGCTGCAGCGGATTTTCGAGAGTTGACTTTTTTGTCACCGATACGGACATAATACTTAACGAGATAAATACCATCCCGGGCTTTACTCCGATAAGTATGTATCCGAAGCTCATGGCTAATATGGGCATTGAGTACGGCGAGCTTCTTGACAGGCTTATCGAGCTTGCTGTGGAGAGAAATTCGGAAAACTGATCAGGAGTGTAGAAATTGGCAGACAACGCAAATATAAAGATGAATATAAAGCAGACAGCAGACGGGCAGACAGACAGCTCGGAGCTGTTTACAAAGGGCGAGTACCGTCAGCGTGACGGCTCGTACTATATCGACTACGACGAGAGCGAGGCGACAGGCTTTGACGGAAGCCATGTGCAGCTTTGCGTAAAGGAAAACGTAGTCACCATGACCAGAACAGGCAGATCCTTTTCCAGTCTTGTATTCGAGCAGGGAAAGCGCCACTTCTGCCACTACGGCACGGAGTTCGGTGATTGCATGATAGGGATCACCACCACGCATCTTCGCCATGTGATGGCGGACAACGGCGGTGAGATATCTGTGAAGTATTCCATAGATGTAAACGGCGGACTTATGCTGGAAAATGAGATAAAAATAAACGTGACCACAAAGTAAAGGAGATATAAAAAATGTACAATGCTGTAAACGAAGCAAAATCCCAGGTAAAAGAAATAATCATGAACGCGCTCGGAAGACTGGTTTCTGAGGGCAAGATCCCCGCAGAGCCTATCCCTGCGTTTCAGGTGACTATCCCTGCCGATGTATCCCACGGCGATTTCTCTGCAAACGCTGCACTGGTATCCGCAAAGGCTTTCAAGAACAATCCCCGCGCTATCGCGCAGATGATCGTTGATGCTGCTGTGCTTGAGGGCACAGGCTTTGAGAAGATCGAGGTCGCAGGCCCCGGCTTCCTTAATTTCTTCATCGGCGCTGATTGGTTCGGCGGTGTTGTAAAGAATATCATCGAGCTCGGCGAGGACTACGGTAAGACTGACCTCGGCAAGGGCAAGAGAGTGCTTGTAGAGTTCGTTTCCGCAAACCCCACAGGCCCCATGCACATCGGTAACGCAAGAGGCGGCGCTATCGGCGACAGCCTTTCCTCGCTGCTTCAGGAGGCAGGCTATGAGGTTGCGCGTGAGTTCTACATAAACGACGCAGGCAACCAGGTCGAGAAGTTTGGAAAGTCCCTTTCTCTGCGCTATATGCACATCTGCTCCGAAGCAGGTCAGCGCGTTGTAGCAGAGTGCAGGGACAAGGATATGGACGTGTTTACACAGGCTATCTACGGCGAGGACGGAAACACTGCTGAATTCCCCATGCCCGAGGACGTTTATCTCGGACAGGATATCATAGCTCATGCAAAGAATTACTACGATATGCACGGCGACAGCCTTGTTTCTCTCTCTGAGGAGGACAGAAGAAAGGCTCTTGTCGAGTACGCTCTGCCCATCAACGAGGCTAACCTCGAAAAGGATCTGCTTAAGTACCGTATCAAGTACGATAACTGGTTCAAGGAGAGCACACTGCACAACAGCGGCGCTGTAAAGGACGTTATCGAAAAGCTGAAGGCAGGCG
Source organism: Oscillospiraceae bacterium (assembly GCA_045539055.1). GTDB lineage: Bacteria > Bacillota > Clostridia > Oscillospirales > Ruminococcaceae > CAG-115. The sequence goes on from JAZQEQ010000337.1 coordinate 6,737, forward strand.
GTCATACCTATGAGAGCGAGGGCGCTCTGTGGCTGAAGGCTACTGATTTCGGCGGCGATCAGGACTTCGTTCTGGTGCGTGCAAACGGCTTCCCCACATACATCGTTCCCGATATCGCATATCACTATGACAAGCTCATCACACGCGGCTATGACAAGGCTATCAACGTTCTCGGTGCGGACCACCACGGCTATGTTCAGAGAATGAGGATCGCGCTGTCTGCTATGGGCATTGACGATAGCAGACTTGATGTTGTCATCATGCAGATGGTAATGCTTGTGAGAAACGGCGAGACCGTAAAGCTTTCCAAGAGAAGCGGCAAGGCTATTACTCTGACCACTCTGCTTGACGAAGTTCCGCTGGACGCTGCGAGATTCTTCTTCAATCTCAGAAATTCCGATACACATCTTGAGTTCGACCTTGACCTCGCTGTTGAGGAGTCCTCCAAGAATCCCGTATTCTATGTTCAGTACGCTCACGCGCGTATCTGCCGCGTTATCGAGAAGATGGCAGAGGACGGCGTTAAGTACGACGGCGGCGCTGTAAGCTTTACAGAAGCTCCCGAGCTTGCTCTCGTAAGAAAGCTTGCCGAGATGCCCGAGATGATAAACGAGGCAGCAAAGGACTACAACCCCTCTGCGCTCACTCGCTATGCATACGAGCTTGCGCAGGCTTACCACAAGTTCTACGACGGCTGCTCCATCAAGGATGCAGAGCAGGCAGTAAAGCTCTCCAGACTTGCGCTTTGCGACGCTGCAAGAACGACACTTCGCAATGTTCTTACTCTGCTCAAGGTAGAAGCGCCTGAGAAGATGTAATAAAATATCACGCTCCCTGCGCTCATGCTGTGGGGAGCGGCGTAATTTAAGGAAATACGATGTACAAACAAGAAAAAAGATATTATAAACGCGCATTTCTGTATGCGTTTGTGATGGCGTGTATCCTGTTTCTGCCGTTTGTGGCGATAGATCAGGGCTATTTCATATTTTACGGCGACTACAACGCGCAGCAGATACCGTTCTACAAGACCTGTATCGAGGCAGTACAGAGCGGCAATTTAGGCTGGAACTGGCAGACGGATCTCGGTGTGAATTTTGTCGGCTCATACAGCTTCTATACTCTCGGAAGTCCGTTCTTCTGGTTTGCGGCACTGTTTCCTGTCGGCATATCCCAGTACCTCATGGCGCCGCTCATGGCGCTGAAGCTGGGACTAAGCTCACTGTTTGCGTTCATTTATATCCGCAGATTTGTGAAAAAAGCGGAAAGCGCACTCATAGGCGGAATACTGTACGCGTTCTCGGGATTTTCGCTTTACAATATCTTCTTCAATCATTTCCATGAGGCGATAGTTTTCTTCCCGCTCCTGCTGGTTGCTCTTGAGGAAGCGGTCATAAACAAGCGCCGCGGAGCACTGGCGATCGCGGTAGCTATAAACGCATTCGTGAATTACTTCTTCTTCATCGGCGAGTGCGTGTTCCTTGTTATCTATTTTATCGTACGCATAAGCTGTGACAAGAGCTTCCGTATCGGTGTGGGCGATTTCTTCTGCCTTGCGTTCGAGAGCGTAGTTGGAGTGCTTATCGCTGGAATACTCTTTGTGCCGTCGATATTTCAGGTGCTGGACGTTCCTCGATCTACCAATATCCTTACTGACAGCAGCTTTATGTTCTTTGGCCGTGAGCAGCGATACGGTCTGCTGCTTGAGGCGATGTTCTTCCCACCCGAGGTGCCTGCGCGCACCAATATGTTCACCGAGGCAAACGCCAAGTGGTCGAGCGTGGCGCTGTATCTGCCGCTGTTCTCAATGGCAGGCGTCACAGCGTTTATAAAGGGCGCGAAAAAGCACTGGGGAAGGATATTGATCGTGGTGTGCCTTGTCATGGCATTTGTGCCGGGACTCAATGCGACATTCACGATGTTCAACAACAATTATTACACCCGTTGGTTCTATATGCCTACGCTCATCATCTGCATGGCTACGGTATACGCGCTTGAAAACAGCGATAAGTGCGATATGCGCTTCGGACTTAAGTTCTCGGCAGTCGCAGCAGGTGTTATCGCACTGATAGCACTGTTCCACCCGACAGAACAGGATGTCCTTGACAGCGAGGGAGCAAAGACGGGAGAGACCGCAATACTCCCGAATATAGTGGATGTCTCGCCTGCGGTGTTCGTTCAGATCGGCATTGCTGTGGTATTTCTTGTCATGCTCGGAGTCCTCATCCGCACGCACAGCAAAAAGCCCCAGCAGTACGCATCAACGCTGCTTTGTATGACTGTAGTGAGTAGCATGATGCTTGGCTATTATTTTGTTGGCTACGGCAGGATACTTGGTCCGTATGTGGGAAGCTACAACAAGACGGTAAGCGCAAACATCCACATAGACGACCGCGAGTTCTACCGTATGGAAGCGCTGGACGAGATAAACAATGTAAATATGCTGTGGGATATGAGCAGCCTTAAAAGCTTTACCAGCATCATCCCCAGCTCAACTTTCGATCTGTATGAGCTTCTGAATATCGAGCGTTCTGTAAATTCCGCTCCCGATAACGAGTATTACGCATTCCGCTCCATGGCGAGAGTGAAGTACCTTATCGTAAAGAAAGACTATGACGAGGAAAAGCTTGAAGATGCTCTTGATGAGCTGAAGCTGTACGAGTATCACAGCACACAGGGTAACTATGATATCTATATCAACGATCATGCGCTACCCATGGGCTTTGCGTATGACAGATATATCACCAGCAATGATATAACCTCTGCTTCTGACAGCAGCATGGATAAGCTGCTGTGCCGCGCGGTCGTGCTGACAGAGGAGCAGAGCGAGAAGTACAGCCACCTGTACACGCCATTGGGTGCAGAGGAAGCTTACGGCATAACGCTGGATCAGTTCAAGTCAGATGCAAATGACCGTATCGCGGCAGGTGTGGCTTCGTTCAGGATAACTGACGACGGCTTCGCGGCGCGCACAGAATATGACACGGATGAGCTTGTGGTGTTCAGCGTGCCGTATGACAGCGGCTGGAGCGCTACCGTAAACGGCGAGCCTGTGACAGTGGAAAAGGTAAACGGCGGACTTTGCGCGGTGTATGTAAACAAGGGCACCTGCAATGTCGAGTTCACCTACACTACACCCGGTATGAAGCTTGGCATTATATGCTCTGTCGGCGGAATAGCACTGCTTGGAATGTACCTTGTGGTCATCTATGGCTTTATGCGTCACAAGCCCGAGAAATACGTCCATCTTTACGGCATGGATCAGGTGGAGGGCATCAAGGCGCACAACGCGTATATCAATCAGCTTTCAAGACAGATATACGACTCCCCCGAAAAGGGCGAGGTCAAGCACCGTAATGCGGATGTTATAAACTTCCCTAATGTTGAGGAGGAGTTTATGGACACGGAAAAATACGATTTTCTCAATATAGAGCCGCTGATGAAAAAGTCGCGCATCACCGAGAATGACGAGGCGTATCATGTTCTGAAGGAGCTTGAGGAGAAAAAGAAAGGCGAGATAGAATGATGCATCTTGAGGAAAAAACGCTTGAAAGCCAGCAGGTTTTTGACGGCAGAGTAGTAAAGCTTTTTGTCGACAAGGCGGAGCTTGAAAACGGCGATATCGTGACCCGCGAGGTGATAAAGCATCCGGGCGGCGTGTGCGTAGTGCCGCTTGACGAAAACGGAAATGTACTGTTTGTAAAGCAGTACCGTTATCCGCACCATCAGGTGATGCTGGAGATACCTGCGGGCAAGCTTGAGTGGGGCGAGAGTCATCACGACTGCGGACTGCGCGAGCTTAAAGAGGAAACTGGCTGCACCTGCGACAAGTACACCTATCTCGGAAGCCTTGCACCCACTCCTGCATATTGCAGTGAGGTGATACACATGTATCTTGCAGAGGGACTTCATTACGGCGAGCAGAGCCTTGACGAGGATGAATTCCTTGATATAGAAAAAATACCGCTTAAAAAAGCGGCAGAAATGATAATGAATAACGAGATAGCAGATGCGAAGACTCAGCTTGCTATTTTAAAGACGGTAATGCTGAGAGCTCACTGAATATAGTCATTGTAGGCTTCAAGTATCTGCTCCTC
>JAZQEQ010000338.1:0-2810 GCA_045539055.1 Oscillospiraceae bacterium
TGATGACAGCACCAACACTGGTGATGACAACACCAATACTGGTGACGACAACACCAACACTGGTGATGATAACACCAATATAGGTGATGACAACACCAATACAGGTGATGACAACACCAATACAGGTGATGATAACACCAACACAGGTGATGACAACACTAACACAGGTGATGATAACACCAATACTGGTGACGATAACACCAACACAGGTGATGATAACACTAACACTGGTGATGATAACACCAATACTGGTGATGATAACACCAATACAGGTGACGACAACACCAACACAGGTGACGACAACACCAATACAGGTGATGACAATACCAATACACGTGATGACAATACCAATACTGGTGATGACGACACCAATACAGGTGATGATAACACCAATACTGGTGACGACAACACCAACACTGGTGATGATAACACCAATACAGGTGACGACAACACCAACACAGGTGACGACAACACCAATACAGGTGATGACAACACCGATGATTCTGACATTGATGAAGATCCTGATGACGGTGCTGGTAACGGCGGTTTCGATCCCGACACAGGCGATGTAGATAAGGATCCTGATCTTGATGATGACAGCACAGATGACGACGATCCTGCTGGCGATAACAACGCTGACACAGGTAGCGGAACAATAGGCGGCGATCCTGCAGATCCTGCAGATCCCTCTGATGATCCGGATGATAACGAAGATCCTGCTGATCCTTCTGACGACATCGATACAGACAATGATCCCGCAGATCCTGCAGACGATGCGGATGACGATCTTGATGATCCCGCGGATGATACAGATGATCCTGCTGACAGCACTGATCCTGTTGACGAGGATCTCGATGATGATCTTGATCCTGATGAGATCCCGCCCGTTGCTGAGTTCGTTGATCCTTCTGTACCGCTCGGCGATCAGCCTGATTTCAGCATCGATGATGCTCCCGTACCGTTTGATGACTTCAACGTTCCTCTCGCAGGAACAGCTGATGGCGGCTTCAACCCCATCACAGGCGTTGAGTCCCCTGCGGCTATGGCACTTGCAGCAGCAGGTGCTGCAGGTATCCTGATGTTCGCGTGCGGCAAGCGCAAGAATAAGGATGAAGACAAGAAGTAATCTGTAACTCAAGAGGCTCCCAAACGGGAGCCTCTTTTATATGCTTAGCAATAGAAAAGGCAGGAGCACTCGACTCCTGCCTTATTATTTTACTTTATTATCTTGCCGTGACTTTTTTCTTTTTTCATCTTGATGGGAGCTTCTTCGCCGCCCTTGTCCTCAAAGAGAACATCTTCGTCATCGTCATCGTAGTCTGGAAGCTCGGGGTTTTTCTCGCCTATGCTCTCATAGAACGGATTGATGATAAATTTCTGAATAGCGGGGTAGCAGGCGAACATCACAACCAGTCCGAACCAGCCGAACGGGACAAGTGGTGCTGCGATCAGAACATAAGTTCCGAAGAAAATAAACAGTACAAAGTATCCTACAAACAGCAGCAGGGAAATGAGGTTGCCCTTTAAATTTACAAATGCCAGAATGAGCGAGTTTTTAAGTATCGCTGGCATTTTCAGATCAAGTGCAACTATCTGCGGATAGATGAAGAAATTCATCATCAGGAAGATCACTTCAGCCGCCATTGTAAGTGCGTAGTACAGCCAGTAGTTGTCTGCGTCGATATTCACTGTATAGAATACGTAAGCGTAGATAGCAAGGGCGATCGCAATGACATCGAACAGACCGATAACAAACGATTTTGCGAAGTTCTTTTTGAAAGCCTGCCAGAAGTCATGGAAAACAAATTGCGGCTTTTCAAGGTAGATATTTCGCATAAGTGTTGTCATAGCGGCGGTTGCGGGACCGAAGGTCACGATCGGCAGGCAGAACAGCACATACACAAGATTTATGTAGAGCAACGTCCAGAATTTATTGACGAACGCGTCAAAAAAACGGAAGATCGTTTTTTTCTGCGGTGCCTTTTTGGATACGCCCGAGCCCGAATCGTTATAGTTTTTTGTAAATAAACCCATTTGTCTGAGATCCTTTCAGTGACTTTTTTTACATGAATCCCTGCAAGATCACACCAAGTATCATGATGACAGCAAGGATAAGCGAAATAATACGCATCGCGGTCATCATTCTTTTTCTTTTCTTGTCAGTCATGCAGATCAAGTCCTTTCAAAAATGTACATTATTTATTATATACCATTGAAGCGGTGGTGTCAAGTTGATACTGTGTCGATGCGGTGAAATCTCACTCATCTGTGTTGTTATCAGGGTCAACATCCTCGCTTGCAGCAAGCTCCTCGATTATCTCGCGAATGGACTCAACGCCTTCTCCTGTCTGCGCGGAAAACTCGATTATTGTGATGTCCTCAGCACAAGGGAGCTCATGTAAAAGCGCCTCACGGCGTTCAGCGCGCTGTTTTTTGGAGAGCTTGTCCGCCTTTGTAAGTACCACAACGAACGGCAGCTCACTGTCGATAAGGAAGTTTATCATCATGATATCATCCTTGGTGGGCGGATGTCGGAAGTCTACAAGCTGAAACACCAGTGCAAGCTCGCGGTCATCGTTAAGATAACCTTCTATAAGCTCGCCCCATCGTTCCTTTTCAGATTTTGAAACCTTTGCGTATCCGTATCCTGGCAGGTCGACAAAATGCACCTCGTCCAGTGAGTAGAAGTTTATTGTCGCGGTCTTTCCGGGCACAGCGCTGACTCTCGCAAGGGATTTTCTGTTAAATATCTTGTTTATCAGCGAAGATTTACCCACATTAGACCGACCCGCAAAAGCGATCTCGGTCTT
>JAZQEQ010000339.1:0-4458 GCA_045539055.1 Oscillospiraceae bacterium
TCCTTTGACTTATATCTTCTGTCAAAGGAGCTTTCATGTAAAACAAAAACGCCCTTGACAGAAATACACACTCTGTCAAGGACGAATAGGTACATTTACAGTACGACACTATCCGCGGTGCCACCTTGATTCACGGCATGACCCGTGCGCTTAGCAGGATACCAACATATCCCCGGCAACTGACGTATGCCAACACGTCGCAGAATACTCTGTGCAATGCTGTTTGCAGCTGCACATTTGACTGCGCCCTCCGCGGTCCATTTGACGATTCGTTTCTTACCTGACTCTCAGCACCACAGGCTCTCTGTAAAGGCGTCGTCGCCGTTATCTCCGCTTCAACGGTTTGTGGACTTTTCATTGCGAAAAGTCCTATTGAATTTTTTCTTAGTATACCACCGACTTTTTATTTTGTCAAGTATTTTTTTTAATTTTTTCAATTAACCTCGACGATGGTGATGCCGTCGCTGCTGACCTCGTATTCCGACAGCAGTGTGCTCTTTATCTTAGCCGCACCTACTGCGTCAAGCTCATCTGTCTTTACGATGATGTTTGCTGTCTTGTCGCTGAGATAGCACAGCGCGTCCTCGAAGCCCTGTGCTTTCAGCAGCGTTTCGATCTTGTTCTCGCTTTCGATGAGGGAGCTTAGCTGCACCGCATCGTCTGCGACCATCGAAAGCTCATCTGTGGTAAGATCGCCGCCCTGATACATGGTGCGGAGCACCTCGGCTGCCTCGTCGCGGCTTGCCTGCTTGTCGAGCCTTGCCTGAGCGAAGTACGCGTCGCTGTTGGACAGCGTATCCGAAACAAGCTCCGCCTCGCCGTAGTTCGTGCCGGATACCTCTGTCGCGGGCTGTGTCAGATCACGCTTGGACGCGCTGTCCACTGCGAAGTTCACAGCCACCGCTGCTCCCAGCAGCACAGTAAGTCCTGCGATAACGAGCTGTTTTTTGCCGATGATAAGATTGATCCTTTTCATGATATGTTCCTTTCTGTCAATATGTTACATAGACTCTTGATGTGCTGATATCCAGTACGCTCGCGACCGTATTCACCACCTTTTCCTTTATAAGCACGTTGTCCGCGCCGCCGCATATCACAGCCACACCGCGCACCTTTGGAAGTATCGTGCTCTCGGTGAGCGCGGTCTTTGCGCTGCCGCTTCCGACTATGACCACCGAGCTTTCGCTGTCCGAGTTTTCGTCGCTGCCGCTCTCGTCACCCGATGACGACGCGCTGCTCCTTTCGTCCCGTGCATAGACCGTCTGCGAGGTCTGCTCCAGCGTCAGCATCACGCGCGGCGCGGATACTCCGTCTATCTCCGAGATGATAAGCTCCAGCCGCTGTTCAAGCTCCTGTTCAAGCTCCGCGGTGTTCTCCTGCGGCGGCGAGCTATCCTTTTCCGTGCCGCCCGAAAAGCTGCTGAGAAATATCAGCAGTATCACCGCCGCGCCGATAATGATGATCGCCTTTCTGACTTTTTTGTCTGACAAAGGTCCCTTTTTTGAAAGCTTCAGTGGCATTTTGCTATCTCACCTCTTTAAATTCCAGTTTTATTTCGATATCGTCAGACAGCGCCGACTCAAGCAGTGACAGCGCCTTGTCGGCTTTGTCGCGGTCGTTTTCGCCGAGAACAAGCTTCACCTGTGTAATAGATATGCTGTACAGCCCCGAAATATTAACGCCGATGTGAATTTGTTCAGGATAGATCTCATTTTCGTGCATGATGCCATACAGCTTGTCTGACATATCCGAGCATATCTTTTTTTGCAGCGACTTGTTCACCTCGCCCGAAAAGCTAACATAGTCGTTTGTGATGCTTATATCGAAATTGTCGGTGCTGAGGTCAAGCTCTGCGCCGCTGACGGCGTTTATTCCCGCGAGGATGAATACGCACGCGATAAGCAGGGATATCTGCTTTGCAAATTTGTTTTCGGGAACCAGTATCCTGAACAGTGCCGAGGCAATAGCCGCCATGCATACCGTAAGAAGAAAATCCATGCGCCCTCCTTATGCAGTGCCGTTTGCTATTGCAAGCATGATGACAGCGGCGATGGTGTTCAGCAGCAGAAAGCACACGATGACAGCGATTATTATCGACATCACTGCGCCGCAGCTTTTCAGCAGCGCAGAAAGCTCCTTTATGCCGAATACATCGCTCACGGCTTCGGCGGCGGTCACGGAAAGCTTGTAGCAGATGACGTTTATCAGTGTTGGAAGTATTATCACAGCCGCTGCGACAAGTCCGTAAGTTCCGACGCTGCTTTTTATGATCTCAAGGCTGCCGTGTACGGTGTTCACAGCGTCAGATATAGTTCCGCCGATGATCGGGACACCCGAGGATACCGCGAATTTCGCCGTGCGCATAAACACGCTGTCAGCGGAGTTTGCAACGAACGTCTGCACCGAGAGTATACTCATAAACACCGTCATGAGCAGGCTAAGCCCCCACACAACTATCTTCTTTACAAGCTCGCCAAGCCGCGAGAGGTTTAGCTGAGGGTGGACCGCACCTGCTATTGAAAGCCCTGTTATCGCGCCGCATAGAGGTGCGAGAAAATTTACCGCAAGCTGCGAAAAGAGCTGTGTTGCGGCGAGGGTCACGGTGTTTACTGCGGAGGCGGTGGTGGCTCGTCCCATAACTGATATCACGCCTGCAAATATCGGGATAAATGTGGTTATGAATACAGAAGCGGCACTTAAAAGCTCCAGCGTCCTGCTCAGTATTTCGGATATCGCGGCTACGGTCATTCCTGCGCCTGCAAGCACTCCCACTGTCGAAAACAGTCCCGACAGTCTGTCGGAATGGTTGTCCGAAATGCTCGCAGACAAGCCGCACAGCAGTATTATTCCGCAAAGTGACACGAGAAGTCTTAGCGGTGCGGAAGCCTGCTCCACAAACACTGACCCGAGATATCCCAGCGCATTCTCAAAGCCGACCGTGCCGCCGCCGCTGTTGTCGGGGCTGATATTTTCGGCGTCAAGTATATCCGCAGCCTCAGGCGGCACAGCGTCCTCAAGTGCGGCTCTGCCATAGTCAAATCCGACCTCGGCATGAGCTGTCATACCCATAAATAATGAGAGCAGCAGTATTGCCGAAAAAATGAACATCTTATGCATTTTTCTGTCCTTTTCAGTTCGTGTTTATCAGGTTTGTGACTATCTCGGCGAGTGATGCGAAAACAGGCAGCGATATCACAACTATCGCGGCTTTTCCCGCAAGCTCAAGCTTTGAGGCTATCGCACTTTCACCTGCGTCACGGCAGCAGTCGGCGGAGAGCTGCGTTATGTAACACACTGCAAGCGCCTTGAGCAGCAGCGCGGCATAGCCCTCGTCAAGACCTGCTGTTTCGGTAAGCTCGGTTATAGCCTCCACTGACGGCGATAGCATGGATACCACTGCGATCAGTATCAGCACACCGCACGCAGTGCTTATGCCAAGCGCCATTTCGGGCTTGTACTGCCGCACGATGATGCACAGCACAGCCGAGAGTATCCCAAGCCCTGCAATTGCTGTTATGTCCATCCCGTCACCATAACCCGAATACGCTCTTTATCGTTGAAAAAAGCTCGCTTATGGCAGGGATTATCATCATCAGCACGATAACTATGCCCGCCACGGTCAGCATCATCGCCTGCTCGTCGTGATCGGTCTTTTTCAGTATCAGATTAAGCACAGCGACGATTATTCCCACCGCCGCTATTTTGAAGATAAGATCAAGCTCCATATTTCACCGTCCTCAGATAACAAGGATAGCTGCTCCTGCGCCCAGCAGCGTGCCTACCGAGCGAAACAGCTTTCCGCGCACTCTTGCGTTTTCCTCTGCCTCATCTGAAAGCCTTTTCAGCTTTTCGCAGTACAACGAGAGCATGGAAAGCTGACCCTCCGCGTCACAGGTACCAAGCTTCTGCCCGAGGCTCAGTATAAGCTCGGACTCGCTCTTTTCTGTGTAGCTGAGCTCGGACAGCTTCAGCGCGGCTGTTCCCCATGCGCTTTTTATGTCGGAGGTATCGCGGCGCGCTTCGTTCAGCAGCTCGCCGAAAATTCCGCCGCAGCCGTCAGAAAGCTCATTAAGCGTTGGCGCGGTATAGCGTATCGCGGCGCAGAGCTCTTCGGTGAGCTGCTTCAGCTCCGATAGCAGCAGCGCACGTTTTTTGAGCTGTGCACTTTTCCATAGCCCCGAAGCAGCGCACGCTGCAAACATCGCCAGTGCAGGAAATACATTCATATCGCGGCTCCTTTTATTTCGGATATCTGCCCCTTTCCGCGCAGAACAGCAACACAGCCGAAAGCATCAACAAGAGAAGACGTATCCCTGCGCCGTGAAAGCTCCTCGACAGACGAAGCGTGCACTGTCGCGACAAGCTTTACACCGCAGTGTATACACTGCTCTATCGCAGAGATATCACTGCCTATCTCGTCGCATATAATTACCTCGGGACTGAGCGTTCTGAGTGCTA
>JAZQEQ010000340.1:0-3561 GCA_045539055.1 Oscillospiraceae bacterium
GGTGCGTTTGTCCGTAGCCGCCGCAGCGATAGCCTTTAGGACAAGCGGGTGTACTGCCATATTGTTTTCCTTTCAAGCAAAATGCCCGACAGGGCTGCTGTCGGGCATTGATATTTATTCTTCTGTTTTCGAGGTCATATCATCCTGAATGACCTGCATTATTTCGTTAAGCCTTGCCTCGCCTATGCCTTTAACAGCTCCTATTTTGGTGCGAAGCTCATCGAAGTCTATGGCAGAGGTTTCAGCGTCCTTCTGTCCGCTTTGGTAGATGTCGCAGAGGAAGTCTGTGAGCTGCTCCTTGTTCATAGCCTTTATCTTTTTATAGGTTGCTCGGTCAAGTATGATGTCTTTTGCCATAGCGGTGTTCCTTTCGTATGAGAATAATTCATCTGCTTGTTTGCATATAGCACATTATAGCTTTATAATCATTCCAAAGCCTATCGTTTTCTGTGATATCGCAATTTACAAAAATATTTTTTCTTTCAAGACTTTCATAAAACGATATATTTCCACCAACATATATTCCATGTTCAAAGTCTGAAAAGAACTCAAATTGGTCAGCAGTTAAGTCAATAATTGTATCGTCAACTCGTAACCAATTATGATTTGTAATGTTGTCGGGATTTTCATCATCGTAATATGTGCCACTCCATTGAACAGCATTTATCTGATATTTTGTATGCAAAAAATAAGCAAATAAATCACAAGTGTCATCGCAACAACCATTTGGGAACTTATGCATCCGATCTCTGCTTGAAAAAACCCGATTATATTTTGCTTCCATTATTGCATTGCGAAAATCAACAGCAATCTGATATAATTCTTTATTACTCATCTATTCTCCTAAAGCTATTTTTAGGATTATTATACACCACACCACCGCAAAAGTCAATCCACAGACCGTTTCTCCAAAAGTACCAACACCTTCGCAATATTACGAAGCTGCTCTGCCATAGGTCGTGGCGACCTCTCACAGCAGGCGAGGATGGATGAGATATTCTCAGCCTGCTGTGTTTTCTCTTTCAACTTTTCTTCAACCGAATGCCCGATTATCTTCCTCCTGCGCTGCCAAAGAGACGTTCCTTGTAGTCGGGAGCGTGGACGCATAAGCAGTACCTTTCGTTACCGCATTTGTAAAGGCACACGCCTCGCTGTGAGTATCTCGTCAGCTCATATTCCGAAGGTTCAAGCTGCAGGTTGTCAATATAAAACTCCTTGTCAACCGTTCCTGCGTGGAACAGAAACTGATGCGTAGGGATAGCGAACAGCGGCTTTGTAAGCTCTCGGATTCCCTCGAGATTGAAGTCCTCGAGGTTCTGCGAGGCGAGGATTACCGCAGAGTTCTTTTTTCGTACACGCTTCATAAAGTTGCGGATATACTCCACCGCAACGGGATTCGTGAGGAACAGATAAAACTCATCAACGCTGGCAACGGTGTTTCCTGTTGTGAGCAGTTCATTCGACATATACGATAGCACATTGAATAACAGCGCACTGCGGATATTTTTACTCGCCTGTAAAAGTCCCTTCACACCGAAGGTGACAAAGCTGCCGTCAGTTATATTTGTGTGTCCGTTGAAGAACTTGCTTTCCGCACCCATACACATAGAGTGCAGTCCGAGGCATATATTCTGCAAGGTTTCTGCTGTGTAGATATTATTTTTCTCCTCGTTATAGCTACGGAACTCCTCCTCAGCTATGGCGTAGAGGTCGGACAGAACGGGATAATCAGTGCGCTTCAGCTTGCCGAAATCTGTTCTGTCGGAGATACCAAAGCTGTCATACAGCTTTATCAGCATAAGCTCGATGGTGTCAATTTCTCTGTCGGAAAAATCCTTGTAGCAGCGGAAGAAGTCACGCAGAAAGCTGATGTGCTGGCTGAGCCTTGTTTTGCCTCGGAATGCCTGTGGTGCGGCTTCGTCAACCTCCGCACCCTCGTCCCATGTCTTTGGTTCAAGCACATTTATTATATATTCTCCCGACATAAGGTCTATAAAGCAGCCGCCGAGGTTGTCGGTAAGCTCAGCATATTCCAGCTCGGGATCAAGGCAGATTATACGCTTTCCGCTTTCTCGGAGGTTTGTCAGTATCAGCTTTAAGAGATACGACTTGCCCTGTCCCGAGTTTCCGAGGATGAGCATATTCGCATTAGTCTTGTCATCGGAGCGTTTATCGAAGTCCACTATAATATTACTGCCGAACTTGTCACGCCCGAGGTAACAGCCATGCTCGTCCGTCTTTCCCGAAAAGCTGAACGGATAGAGATTCGCCGTACTGCTTGCGGGGAGAACTCTCTCAAACTGCTCACGAAATACATTCCAACCGCCGGGCTTTATACTGTTGAAGCCTGACTGCTGACGAAGCATAAGCCTGTCCACATTCAGCTTTGAGCGTACAAGCTCCGTTTGCACCTCGGTCTGCATATTTCGGAGAGCTTCAAGGGATGGAGCAATCATCTCAATATATACGGCGGTGTGGAGGAGGGGTTCTCGGCTGCGGTGCATATCCGCTACAAGCTGCGTTACATCCTGCAGATTGCTTTCTGCGGTGACGGTCTGCTGAAGGTCGTTGGTGGAGCTTCTCTGCATACGGTTCTTGTTGGCGGCATTGGCGATAATTCGCTTTTCCTCCGCAGGAGATACATGGCGTGTGTAGATGTGGAGCGTTACTCCCTCTTTCTCGCCAAGATAGCGGAGGATAGCCTGTTCGTTTGTTGATGTGGGATATTCCCTTAATGCCCACACACAGCGGAAGGTGTTGCCGCAAATGAAATAATCGGTGTAGAATTTCACCGTTGAGGGAGCAATCATATCCAAGAAGTCTTTACTTGGCTTTGTGTTGAACTCCCTCTCTACTGTACTTTTCTTCTTCATCATTATGCCCTCACATCTTCAGACTCTGTGTGGGACTCTGAAAAACCTCGCTCTCGGGCTTGAGATAGAAATCATCGCAGTTCCAGAACGAGATATAATAGTCCTCGCCGCCGATGGTTACGGGGTGCTGCTCAAAGCCCTCGCCCCAGCCATCGGAAAGCTGTCCGGTGATTTCATCCGAAAGCTCTTCAAGCTCTGTCTTATTCAGCTCACCGTATGACATAACTGTCACAACGCCGTAAAGGTCGTTGCCTATGGTTTCTACTGTGGGGAATACAGAGAACACCTTATGACGGAGATGCTCATCATCTGAATATGCCATAAAGCCACGCTGTTCTTCATCCTCATCGCACATAGACTCTCTGATTTTCTTGTTGATTTCCTCATCGCAGTACATAAGCTGGTCTGAGGGAGTGTCTATCATGTCGGTTTCGTAATCGTCGGGTTCCATGACAATGGAGAGCGGGCATACAAGTCTTGTTTCCACAAGCTCCTTTTTTACTGCATGAAGGTCGCCGTCCCTTATCTCCACAGTGCCAACCTCGGGCATTGCCTTAAATGCGTCACATACAGAATCCTTGATGATTCTCCAGAAGCCTGCATTGAGAAGCAGCTCGTCAAGGGAATAATTTACCTCTGTTTTCTCTCCGCTTTCGGCAAGAAGGTCGTGAGCTATCTCCTTTATAGC
>JAZQEQ010000341.1:0-6237 GCA_045539055.1 Oscillospiraceae bacterium
GCAAAGGAGCGCCCCATCTACGGAGTGGACAGCACGGTTGAGGGCTTTCCGCATATCCGTAAGGCGCATTATATGTACGGCTGGGACTGGGGTGCAGTTATCCCGGATATGGGAATATTCCGTGATGTGGAGCTGCGCGAAAGCGTATACGAGCTGCGCACCGACATAAAGCAGATATTCTCCGAGGACTACTCGCACCTTACATTTGAAGTAACTCCTGTTTTGTGTGCGGCGGAAAACGGCACATCAAAGCCCGTGGAAAGCTCTGCGCCTGTCAGCGTTTCCATCCTTGACATGACAAAGGAGACAGTTTGCGGCAAGCCTGCTGTGTTTGAGATAGATTCCCCCGAATTGTGGTATCCGAGAGGCTACGGAGAGCAGCCTCTGCATGAGCTTTCGCTCACCGCTCATACGGAGCAGGGGGGGATAACCGCCTGCATGAACGTGGGATTTCGCAGCGTGACTCTCAGCCGTGAGCCTGACAGTCACGGCGGACGTGAATTCTGCTTTGTCGTAAATGGCGTAAAGATATTCGTCCGCGGCGCAAATTACATTCCGCAGGACAATCTGCTGCCACTGGTGACGGAGAGCCGCACTGAAAAGCTTCTTCGTGATATGTGCGAGGCAAACTGCTGCATGGTGAGAGTATGGGGCGGCGGCTACTATCCCGAGGACTTTTTCTTTGATATCTGCGACCGTCTTGGTCTGCTGGTGTGGGAGGACTTCATGTTTGCCTGCGCGGCATACGATTTCAGCGATGAGCAGCTTAAGGGCGTATATTATGAGTGCCTTGACAATATCTGCCGCCTGAAGAATCATCCCTCGCTTGCGCTGTGGTGCGGCAACAATGAGATAGAGTCCATGTGGGAGGGCTGGGGAGTACCCCACGACCCCGAGGCTAAGGAGTGCTACCGCAAGCTGTTCGAGTTTGGAGTGATACCGCGTGCGCTTGAAAGCTGTAATACAGACCTGTTCTACTGGCCGTCCTCTCCCAGCACAGGCGGAGGCGTGTATGAGGGCAGCGAGTGCTTTAAAAACAGCTCGACCACACATCTTGGCGACAGCCACTACTGGGATGTATGGCATAATTTCAAGCCGATAGAAGAGTTCAGAAAGCATACTCACCGTTTCTGCTCGGAGTTCGGATTTGAGTCGCTGCCCGATGTAAAGACTACCATCCACTTCTCTGAGAGCGAGAATGCAAACATCTGCTCAAACGTTATGGAGGCGCATCAGAAGTGTACCCTCGGCAACGAAAAGCTGATGTTCTATATAGCTCAGATGTGCCATATCCCCGCTACTATGCGCGGAATGACCTATGCCTCGCAGCTTGTTCAGGCTGAGTGCATCCGCTGCGATGTGGAGCATCTTCGCCGTAACCGCGGTATCAGCATGGGTGCGCTGTACTGGCAGGTGAACGATTGCTGGCCTGTTATCTCCTGGTCGAGCATAGATTATTTCGGCAACAAAAAGGGACTTCACTGGTGCTCACGCAGATTTTTCGGTGATGTGCTGATATCCTGCAATACAGATAATATAGGAAACGTCACCTTTGTGGCATCCTCGGAGCTTACAAAGCAATGCGCGGGCCGTCTTTACGTTAATGTGCGTGATAATAACGGCGCGGTCATCAGCAAGGCTGAATGGGATATCACCGTGGAGCCGCTTATGCAGAAAACTGTTGCGTCGGTCGATCTTTCAGGATACTTCGGTACAAGAGAAGAGAAACGCACCCGCTATATCGAATATTCATTCGAGTGCGGCGGTGAGATAGCTTACAGGGGCACCGAGCTGCTTGTACGTCCCAAGGAATTTGAATTCAACGCTCCCGAGATAAAGCGCACAGTAATCGAACATGAGGACAGCTTTGTCCTTTCGCTTGAAACGGATGGCTTTATAAAGTCGCTGTGCATAAATCACGAGAAGTACATTCTTGATTATTCGGACAACTGGTTCGACCTGCACAAGGGAGCGCCGATGGAAGTGGTCATTCCAAAGACCGCACGCACTCTTTTCGGGGAGGAGTTAATTCTCACTGCCGAGGAGCTTGAGCAGCTTACCCTTACCCACTGCGGAAACTATATGGAGATATAAACGTATCTTGAAACAAATGAAAAAGACTCTGTAGATCGCTTTACAGAGTCTTTTTTTATTTGTGGAGATAAGCCGCTGAGCGCAGCAAGCCTTGTGTAAGATATATCGGTAAACTTTTGACCTGCTCAAAAAAGCTCATCTGTTCGGGTGGTTTGCTATAGTCGGGACGCATAATCTCTGGGGCTTATTCCGTATTCCGCCTTGAACGCACGGAAGAAGCTTGTGTAATCCCTGAAGCCGCATCTGACACACACTTCTCCCGGAGCGGCATCATTCATCAGCATACGCTTTGCTGCGCTCAGTCGTTTGAGCATTATGTATCTGTATACGCTTGTACCGACATTGTCGCTGAATTCATGAGACAGATGATATTTGCTCACAAAGAATTTTTCGGCAAGCATATCAAGAGAAAGCTCTTCCTCATAATGTTCACCGATATACTCTACCACTCTTGAGATCAACGGCGATGCTTTTTCCGAACGAAGCGGTTCTGTGGATCTCATGCCGAGTCTGTTTATCTCCACCATGATCTGCATGAACAGTCCGTCGGCATATATTGAAGCGCCGTAATCCGTGGAGTAGTGTTCCCGTACAAGCTCGCTGAATTTTTCGGTAAGTTCTGCGCGCTGTGTGGGATTCAGGTGGATAAGGCAGGTGGATTTGTTGTCAAAGCAGGCGGATAACCGCATATCTCCCACCGAAAAGCTGTCAAGATATTTCTTTTGTATCCACATTACTATTCTTTCGTAGGACGGCTCATCGGGAGGGATTATGGGGCGGTGCAGCAGCATTGGGTCAATGAGCATGATATCCCCGTGGCAGGGATGAAACACTTCGCCCTCCATCCAGTAAGAAATGTTGCCGCCCAGAAGAAAGAAAATCTCATAAAAATCGTGGTTGTGTACTTCGACCTCATTAAGCATAGGCTCATTATAATGGAACACCTCATAGCTGGATGTTTTCATCTCCTGACGCTGGTCGAAACGCTGTATCCTCTGACGCATATTGCTCCCTCCGCTTCGTGTCTGATATATATTGATTTTACCACAATATTTGCAATAATGCAAGCAAATTTCGCAATTAACATTGCCAATATTTTGTGATATACTGAAAGCACAAAAGATGCTAAAGGAGTATTTGGTATGAAAGCTTTTATGGATAATGATTTTCTCCTGTCCACTGAAACGGCTCGCGTACTGTATCATGAATACGCAGCAAAATGCGCGATAATCGATTATCACTGCCATGTCAGTCCAAAAGAGATCTATGAGGATAAGCGCTTTGAAAACCTGACTGACGCATGGCTTTCGGGCGATCACTACAAGTGGCGTATCATGCGCTCCAATGGCGTGGATGAGTATTATATCACGGGTGCTGCATCGGATCGTGAAAAGTTTCAGAAGTTTGCCGAGGTACTTCCCAAGGCAATAGGAAACCCGATGTATCACTGGTGTCATCTGGAGCTGAAAAAATATTTCGGCTACAACGGCATCCTCAACGGCAGAACAGCCGAGGAGGTATGGCAGCTCACCTGTGAAAAGCTGAAAGAGGACAACATGAGCGTCCGTGGGCTTATTCAGCAGTCAGCCGTCGAATTCATCGGAACTACCGACGACCCCACCGATAACCTTGAATGGCACAGCAAGCTCGCCGCCGATGACACTTTCAAAGCTGTGGTAGCACCATCATTCCGTCCTGATAAAGCATTCAATATCGATAAATTCGGATGGCAGGAATATATTGGTAAGCTCTCTTCTGTTTCAGGTGTGAAGATATATGATATGGCGTCGCTGAAAAAAGCTCTTTCAAAGAGGATGGAATTTTTTGCATCTATGGGATGCAAGGTCAGCGATCATGGTCTTGACCACATGATATTCAGCGAAGCTTCTAAAAAAGATAATGACGCAGTGATGAACAGAGCACTCAATGGCGGTACCGTAAGCGCGGCTGAGGCAGAGGCATTCAAAACAGAGCTCCTTATGTTCTGTGCAGGCGAATATAAACGCATGGGATGGGTAATGCAGCTGCATTATAACTGTCTGAGGAATCCAAATACGGCTATGTTCCTGAAGCTCGGACCCGATACGGGCTTTGACTGCATAGGACCGCAGAACGGAAGTGAAAAGCTGGCTAAGCTGCTTGATAAACTGTACGCAGCTGATGCGCTTCCCAAAACGATACTTTACAGCCTTGACGGAACTGACAATGCATTCCTCGATTCTCTTATAGGTTCATTTCAGGGAACAGAGATTGCAGGAAAGCTTCAGCATGGCAGCGCGTGGTGGTTCAACGATCATCTGCAGGGTATGCGCGAGCAGCTTATCTCGCTTGCAAACCTGAGTCTTCTCGGAAATTTTGTAGGAATGCTTACAGATTCCAGAAGCTTTTTAAGCTATACGCGTCATGAGTATTTCCGCAGGATACTGTGCTGCCTTATCGGCGAATGGGTAGAAAACGGAGAATATCCTGCTGATATGGAGCAGCTTGGTGAGCTGGTAACTGACATTTGTCATGATAATGCCGCACGCTACTTCGACCTTTGATTGGAAAAAACACAGGAGGACAAGGATATGCCAATGCAGATGGGATTTCGCTGGTACGGCGAAGGCAACGACAATATCACTCTCGGCGATATAAAACAGATACCCGGTGTTACAAGCATAGTCTGGGCACTTCATCATAAGCTTCCGGGTGAGGTGTGGGAGATAGATGAGATAGCCGAGGTGAAACGTCAGCTTGACGAATACGGCTTCAATATGGATGTTGTGGAATCAGTAAATGTGCACGACGATATAAAGATAGGAAAGCCCACGAGAGATATGTACATAGAAAACTATAAGCAATGTATCCGCAATCTCTCGAAGTTCGGCGTAAAGGTCATCTGCTATAATTTCATGCCCATTTTTGACTGGACGCGCTCCGATCTTTTCCATCCCGTAGGTGACGGCTCGACTGCATTGTACTATGAAAAAAATATGATACAGGATGATTATAATGCTATGGCGGAATACATCCTCAGCTTTACCGAGAAGTACGGTATGTCGTTCCCGGGCTGGGAGCCTGAAAGAATGGCGGCTCTGGATCAGCTTTTCAGGGACTACGAGGGCGTGGATCACGAAAAGCTCTGGGAGAATCTCAGGTATTTCCTTGAAGCTATCATGCCTACCTGCGAGGAATGCAATATAAAAATGGCTATCCATATGGATGATCCGCCATGGGATATCTTCGGGCTGCCCCGTCTGCTCATAAACGAAGAGAATATCGATCGTTTCCTGAAGATGGTAGACCATCCCTGTAATTGTCTGACACTCTGCTCTGGCTCGCTTGGTGCAGACCCGAACAACAATGTGGCAGATATAGTCAGAAAGCACTGCGACCGCATTGCTTTTGCACATATCCGCAATGTAAAGCATTTCGAAAACGGAGATTTTTCCGAAGCAAGTCACCGCGACTGCGACGGAGATACAGGAATACTTAACATCCTGAAAGCGTACCATGACTGCGGCTATGAGGGATATATCCGCCCCGACCACGGACGTCATCTGTGGAATGAGGGTCCGGGAAACGTACGCCCCGGATACGGACTTTATGATCGCGCACTTGGCATAATGTATATGCTTGGTGTATGGGATATGCTTGACAGACTTTCTGACAAAAACTGAAATGAGGTAATATGAAATGATGGAACTTCCGATCAATATTGATTATACAGATAAGGTAGTAGTAGTAACAGGCGCAGGCGGTCTTATCTGCGGTGCTATGGCAAGGGCTTTTGCGCAGAGCGGCGCAAGGGTAGCTGCTCTCGATCTCAATGAGGAAGCTGTAAAAAAGCTTGCAGATGAGCTTAAAGCAGATGGATATGTGTGCGAGGGCTTTAAGGCAGATGTTCTTGATCCCGAAGCACTGGAACAGGTACACCAGTCGGTCATCCGTGATCTCGGTAAATGCGATATACTGGTAAATGGTGCAGGCGGAAATCATCCCAGTGCGACCACGACCAACGAATATCAGCATGAAGCTCAGCCGAACAGCAAGACCTTTTTTGATCTCGAAGCAGGCGGAGTTGATCTTGTGTTCAAGCTGAATTTCCAGGGAACACTTCTTCCCACACAGGTCTTCGCAAAGGACCTGACCGAAAAGAAG
>JAZQEQ010000342.1:0-11540 GCA_045539055.1 Oscillospiraceae bacterium
CTATCTCAGACTATCTTAGTCAGAACTATACTTACTCTTTGTCGGGTGAGAATCGCGGGGAATATGCGCTTATCCAGTTCCTGAATGAAAGTAAGAGTGGTCATTGTTCGCTTTATGCATCTGCTATGACACTGCTTCTGCGTGAGCTTGATATTCCTGCGCGCTATTGCACTGGTTTCAGCATCTATCCCGCAAAGATCAACGGAAACACCGTGGAGCTTAAGGAAAGAAATCTTCATGCATGGGTAGAGGTTTATATCGATGAGCTCGGCTGGGTCACTTTCGACCCGACTGCTGCTGCCGTCAGTGAAAACGTCATTTATGACGGTTCGTCCACTGATACACCGCAGCCGCCTTTGGAGGATACAAAGGAAGAACCTGATACTACCGAAACAAAGGAAGACTTTAAGCCTGAACACGAAGACGATGGTACCTCTCCTGATAATAAAACAGATAATGAGCCAACAGAAGATACATTTAAGATACCGACATACATGATCGTTATTGTGGTATGCTCTTTGGTTTTGATCGCTGTTGTCGTTTTACTGGCTTATAAGTACAGGGCAGTTAAGAAAAGGGCAGAGGGTGCACTGACAAAAGCTCACAGATCGAGCTTTAATTCTATTTATAATACACTTATCGACATTTTCTATCTTTTCGATATCAGACCGCAGAGTGGTAATTTCCCATCAGATTATTATGCGGATTGTGATAAAGTATTTGCTGCAGGAATTTCTGATAATATTCCATTGCTTGAAAAGGCAGCTTTTGGTGATGAAAATGCTACCGAGGCTGAAATGCTCAAGCTCGCCGAGATATTGAGAAGAGTTTATTCTACTGCTTGCAAACGCAGCTCGCCCTGGCGCAAATATAAGATCAGAAAGATCGTGTCTTTGCTTAAATATACAAAATAATTTTCCAAAAAAATGTTTTTGATGTTGATTTCTACGATTTAATGTGCTATAATATAATCGTAGTCTATTTAATGGACGATAAAATCTTCACAGAGAGGTATTGCTATGGCTATGAGACTTATTACTCGTTCTGATTTCGATGGACTTGCTTGCGGCGCTCTTTTGCTTTGCGCAGGTGTTATTGATTCGTGGACTTTTGCACATCCCAAAGATCTTCAGGATGGACTTGTGCCTGTAACTGAAAACGATGTTCTGGCAAACGTTCCTTTCGTAGAGGGCTGCGGCTTATGGTTTGACCATCACTCCAGTGAAGAGGAGCGTAAAAAGTATAAGGGCAAGTATAAGGGTGAGAGCCGTATTACTCCAAGTGCTGCAAGAATCATTTATGAGTACTATGGTGGTAAGGAGCGCTTCCCGAACTTCGACGATCTTATGGAAGCTGTTGATAAGGTCGACAGCGGTAATCTTACCAGAGATGAAATCCTTAATCCCACAGGCTGGATACTTATTGGTTTCCTTATGGATCCCAGAACAGGTCTTGGACGTTTCAGAAACTTTACAATAAGCAACTATCAGCTTATGGAAAAGCTTCTGAAGTGCTGCTCGTATATGTCTACCGAAGAGATACTTGCTATGCCTGACATTCAGGAGCGTATTGAGCTTTATAATGAGCAGACAGAGCTTTTCAAGGAGATGGTACATAAGTATACCCGAACAGAGGGTGATGTTATCATAACTGACCTTCGCGGTGTTTCTCCCATTTATACAGGCAACAGATTCCTTATTTACAGCCTTTATCCCGAGCAGAACATTTCTTGCTGGATAGTAGATGGTAAGGGTGGACAGGGTTGCTCCTGTGCAGTTGGATACTCTATACTCAACAGAACAAGTAAGGTCAATGTAGGTAGCCTTATGCTGAAATATGGCGGTGGCGGACACATGGCTGTCGGTACTTGCCAGTTCAGCGATGAGAATGAGGCTGAAAAGGTTCCTCAGCTGCTTAACGAGCTCGTTAACTATAACACGATTTACAATGTATAATTAAAGATCGGCTGCCCATAAAGCAGCCGATCTTCATATTTTAACGATCTTACAAACAGTCAATTTATCAGAATCCACCTGAAAGCTAACGTCATATCCGCCAAAGCTCATGGTGTAAATCCTATCGGGTTCGTTCTGATATTGGGGTCTTGGATCCTGTGCCAGAATCTCGATAAGCCCACTCCGCTTTTCAGCGGGCAGGGCGACCCCTATCTCTTCGGGAATAACTACATCCAGCAAAGCCTCGCGAGTATCAAGAGCGAACCCGTTAGACGCATTCGGGTGGCTGTCGACATAAGGGAGATACGGCTTGATGTCGTAGATGGTAGTTCCGTTCATCAGATCGGCTCCTGATACTGTTATTACAGGGCCATTTGGAGTATCAAGACAGATCGCCTCGATCTTTACACAGCTTAGTCCGATCGGATTTGGGCGGAAAGGCGATCTTGTCGCAAAAACACCCATTCTTTTGTTACCGCCTAGGCGTGGTGGTCTTACAGTCGGTGACCATTCTGAGCGAATCGATTCCGTAAATTCCCACAAGAGCCAGATGTGCGTATACTGTTCAAGTCCACGCAACGCATCGGGATTTCTGTATTGTGGTTCAAAAACGATCTCTGACTTTACCGTGTTTGCTATACCGCTCTGACGTGGTATTCCGAATTTTTCGGTGAAGTCATTTTTTATGCGTGCTATAACCTTAAGTTCCATAATTCTTCCTGTTGTTTATTGTATTATATCTCTTATTGTCTTTTCTACAAGCTTTACTTCATCGTAAAACTCGCTTGCTGATACGCGGATACCACCGCTTCCCATGATAATGAGCTGTTCGACGTTATCTGAGGTAGCAACTCTTACACGGTGATCTTTTCCAAGTTTATGTGCTACTTTCTCAATATACATATCCGCTGTTTCTGCTTCTTTGGTGTACACTACGTCAATGCCGCCGATCTTCTCGATCTCGCGATGATTTCCTTTGACCTTGTAAGCGTCAAACACGAGTATCAGGTTGCACTGTCTGAAGCCCTGATAATTACACAGGATATTTATCAAAGAATTTCGCGCAAGGTCAAGGTTGTCTTTAGCGAGCTTTTTTAGCTCATCCCATGCAAAAATAATGTTATATCCGTCAACAAGAAGATACTCGGGACCCTTTGGCAGGGGAGCAAGCTTGGGAATTTTCTTGTGTTCGGGCTGTTTCTCGTTATGCATAGCCCGACGAGGGTCACGGTTTATTTTTCCGTAAGTTCGCTCGAATATCTCCATAAGCTCTTTATCAGTCGCCATGCGCTGCTTGTACTGAGAGATCATCTGCTGCTGCGACAGGTCGGAGATATCATCTTCAGCTCTCTGTGATTCACCAAATCTGATTCCGCTGTCGCAATGCATATGAGAAGCGGCTTCATCCCACTTGACAACAACACCTGCGCCGTGTGAGCAGAATACACTATCAGCCGAATTATCTACATCTGCGTCTGCGGAGTATCCTATTGCTCTGATGACATCCTCGGGGTCATGACAAGGAAAGAAGCCTTTTGAAATACAACTAAGTCTGCCTTTTCCGCGTGTATAGTTGAGTATCTCTTTGTGATAATCACGCATTTTGGCGACAGGCGCACTACCGCTCAGAGTCGTAGTCAGCTCACCTGTTATTTGTTCTGTTTCAGAACATTCCATTCTTTGCAGATCGGTCAACGCACGTCCGACACAATCGTTGGGGACTTCAAGTCTGAAATCATACCAAGGCTCAAGCAGTATACTTTCAGCATTGCGCAGACCATGCCTTACGGCACGATATGTTGCCTGCCTGAAATCTCCGCCCTCGGTGTGTTTCAGATGTGCCTTACCAGCAACAAGAGTTATCTTCATGTCAGTAATAGGCGAGCCTGTAAGAACACCAATATGAGTTTTTTCCTCAAGATGTGTAAGAACAAGTCTTTGCCAGTTGATATCAAGGCTGTCGCGCTGAAGATCAACACCAAACTGAAGGCCTGTTCCTCTTTCTGCAGGCTCCATAAGGAGCTGAACTTCGGCATAATGGCGCAAAGGCTCATAGTGCCCCATACCGAGAACAGGAGCACTGATCGTTTCCTTATAGGTTATGCTTCCGTGATTGAAACCAACATCAAGCCCGAACTGCTCTAAGATCATCGTTTTCAGTATTTCAAGCTGTATATCTCCCATGAGCTGGAGATGGATCTCCTGCGAATGCTCGTTCCACACGATATGAAGCTGCGGATCCTGTTCTTCCAGCTTGCGAAGCTGCGAGAGAACAGTAAGCACATCGTTCTCGGGTCGCAGCAGGACCTTATAAGTCAGCACAGGCTCAAGTAGCGGGGCAGAGCTGTTTCGTTCATTTCCTAGACCTTCACCGGCATAGGTATGTGTAAGTCCAGTAACAGCGCAAATACTGCCTGCTGCAATCTCATCGACAGTTGTGAATTTAGTGCCTGAATAGATCCGTATCTGATTTATTTTTTCTTCCCATTCTGGACCTTCGATAAGGCTACGGACTTTCAGTGTACCACCTGTAACTTTTAAATGAGTAAGACGATTACCCTGATCATCACGAGTGATCTTGTAGACCTTTGCTCCGAAGCTGTCGGGATAGCTTGGCTGTTTTGTATAACCGTCAATGATATCAAGCAAAGCATCAACGCCCTGAAGCTTCAAGGCAGAACCAAAGCAGCAAGGGAAAACTTCTCGCTGTCTGATTGCGTCAATTATATCGGCTTTATTCACAACGCCGTTATCGAGATAAGCGTTCATCATTGTTTCGTTGCATTCGGCAAGCTCTTCAAAGATGGAGTCCTCACTACTGGTATCAAAGCATATACAACCGCGCGACAGCTTTGCTTTCAGTTCTTTCATAAGCGATTCTCTTGCAAGAAAAGAAATATCCATTTTATTTATAAAGATAAAAGTCGGGATATGATAGCGAATCAAAAGCTGCCATAGAGTTTCGGTGTGACTCTGAACACCATCTGTTCCACTTATGACAAGGATAGCATAATCAAGCACCTGAAGTGTGCGTTCCATTTCCGCGGAGAAATCAACGTGTCCGGGAGTGTCAAGAAGCACGAACTCAGTTTCGCCATGATGTACGATCGCCTGCTTTGAAAAGATCGTAATACCGCGGTTTCGCTCCATAGTGTTGTTATCAAGAAACGCGTTGCCGTGATCAACTCTGCCAAGATTTCTTACATCTCCGCAGCGATACAACAAAGCCTCGGATAAAGTTGTTTTACCCGAGTCAACATGTGCGAGTATTCCAAAGACGATACGTTTCATAGTGATTATCCTTTACTAAAAAAACTGTGCAGGTATTAAAATATCTGCACAGTATGTTTTATTTCTTGCCTGCCTTATTTATCACAACAGTTGCCATTGCATAATCCTTGCAGTGAGATACCGAAAGATTGTATACATAGTTCTCGCGTTCGGTAAGCATCTTAGCACGTCCGAGTGTGATAATAAACGGAGAATCCAGTCTGTCGCGCAATACAGTGATATCATGCGGCGGAACTACACGAGTGCCGGTTCCGATAGCCTTTGCGAATGCTGCTTTTGCGCAATAGTTTTCAGCAAGAAGAGAAGGAGAGAGATTGTGATTTACTATGTAGCGGATCTCATCAGCCGAAAAGAATTTTGAAAGGAACTTTGGGTTTCTGGCGATCTTTCTGATCCTTTCGATCTCGATAATAGAAGTTCCTACTCTGATAAAGATGTTATTACTTGGCATTGTGTTTGATCTTTATGCGAAGAGAATTGGGTATCTCCTGCATAATTGCCTCCCGTGTTTTTTCGTTGGGGTTGAATATCAGCATGACCTTTCCATAGGAGCTGTGCTGCACGATAAGATAATGAGCGTCTTTTTCTACACCGGAAGTAGCATGAACTGTGGCATCTACATTGACGTCACCTTCTGTGGGATACGGCGCAAAGTCCTCGGAAGTGCTGAGATCAAGTGTTATCATTCTCTTACGCTTGCGTCTTCCTATGATTTTGTCAATATCCATCTCGTTGTTAGTAATGATATACTCATACTCAACATTCATATTTGCCACAAGCCATACTCCACCGTACAGAATAAGCAGAACAAGAATAATAAGGCTGTAAATACCAAATACAATAGCCAGCCACATAAGAACAGAGGCCAGAAGTATAGAGCCTATTGAAATTGCGATCTTCTTTGCTTTGTCAGCACCGGTGTTGAGCTTGGGAACAAGCTGTTCAGATATAGTATCCATTAAAAACTCCTTGAGAAATGCGATATATAACCCTTAAATGATTATTATAGTGATTATATCATATTCAGCACAAAAAATCAATAGGATTTTATCTATTTCGCATAAATAAATTTTAATTTTCTGTTGAAAACTTGAGCTTAGATAAAAAATACACGATAATATATAAATGCTATTGCTTTTTTCGTTGGTATTTGATATAATAATATAGTACGTTTTTAAACGGATCATATCTGAAAAGGGGTATAGTGATGCCTTGCTTTGCAAACAAAAAAAGGATCGTAATTAAAGTAGGAAGCTCAACTCTTGCTTATCCTACCGGACATCTTAACATAAGAAAGTGTTATGAGCTGATAGAAGTTATGTCTGATATCAAGAACTCGGGCAGAGAAGTCGTTTTTGTTACTTCGGGCGCTCAGGGTGTTGGTGCTGCGCGTGCTGGTCTGCACCAGAAACCTACCGATATGCCATCAAAGCAGGCTTGTGCTGCTATTGGCCAGTCTGAGCTTATGACTTTTTACAGTGAGAATTTCGGCAAATTCAATCACAAGGTAGCACAGCTGCTGCTTACCCGTGACGTTATATCGAACTCTGAGAGAAAGTTCAATGTAGTAAATACATTCAACAAGCTGTTTGAAATGGGTGTTATCCCTATCATCAATGCCAATGACGCCGTTTCTATCAAACAGCTCGACTTTGACGAGAATGATACACTGTCTGCTATCGTTGCTTCTCTTTGTGAGGCTGACCTGCTCATCATGCTGACCGACGTCGATGGCCTGTATGATGGTGATCCGAAGCTTCCCGAGTCCAAGCTCATCAGTGAGGTCACTGCTATTACTCCTGAGATCATTGCCGTTGCACAGGGTGCAGGAAGCAATCTCGGTTCGGGTGGTATGCTGACTAAGATAGAAGCAGCAAAGATCGCTACTGAAGCAGGAATCGATACCGTGATAATCAACGGTGACAATCCCCAGAAGCTTTATGAGCTCTTTGAGGGTGAAGCGACCTGTACATATTTTAAGGCAAACGAAATGTGAGGTAAGATCATGGAATATATTGAGGAACTTGGTTTTAAAGCAAAAAAAGCTGAACCTGTTATTACATCATTAAAAGTTTCTGAGAAAAATGCGGTACTTGCTGAGATCTCAAAGCGTCTTCGTGCAAACAGTGCGGTTCTTATCGAGGCTAACGCTCTTGATATCGCTGCTGCTGAGAAGAATGGTATGAGCAAGGCAATGATCGACCGTCTTACTCTTACGGAAGCAAGGATCGAGGGTATGGCTGACGGTGTTGATACTGTTATCGCATTACCTGATCCTGTCGGTTCGGTTATCGGCGGCGGTGAACTCGTGAACGGTCTGAGGGTAGTCAAGAAGCGTGTTCCTATGGGCACGATCGGAATTATTTTTGAGAGCCGTCCGAATGTAACAGTCGATGCTGCTGCGCTTTGCTTCAAGGCTGGCAATACCGTGATACTCCGTGGTGGCAGTGATGCTATCAATTCCAACAAGGCGCTTGTTGACCTTATGAGAGGCGCAATAAAGGATTGTGGATATGATGAGAACGCTGTTCAGCTTGTCGAAGATACTTCCAGAGCGGTTGCTAATGCAATGATGAAGCTCAACAAGTACATTGATCTTCTTATTCCGCGTGGCGGCGGCGGGCTTATCCGTTCCGTAATTGAAAATGCTACGATCCCTGTTATCCAGACAGGCGAGGGCAACTGCCACGTCTATGTTGACGAGAGTGCCGATCTTGATATGGCGGTAAATATCGTCAATAATGCTAAAACTCAGCGTCCGTCTGTTTGCAATGCGATCGAGAATGTTCTTGTACACGAAAAGATCGCCAAGGAATTCTACACCAGACTCCATGCGCTCTGGCAGGACAATGTTGCAATAATCGGAGATAAGGCTACAGCTGAGTATGTTTCGGTGGAAAAGATTGCTGAAGACAGTGACTATGCAACCGAATTCCTTGATTATAAGCTGTCTGCTAAGGTAGTAACTGATATTGATGAGGCTATCGCGCACATAAATCGCTTTGGCACGAAGCATAGTGAATGTATCATAACATCCAATCTCAATAATGCCGAGAAATTCCAGAAGCAGGTAGATGCTGCAGCAGTATATGTAAATGCCAGCACACGCTTCACTGATGGCTTTGAATTTGGTCTTGGCGCTGAGATAGGTATTTCCACACAGAAGCTCCATGCCCGCGGACCGATGGGTCTTGAAGCACTCACAACATACAAATACCTTATAAATGGTGATGGACAGATAAGAAAATAAACCGAAAGGGAATGTCTATGGCAAGAAAAAGAAAAGATGCTGCAAGGAAAAAAGAGCAAAACGCTGAAAAGGTGATAGATCAGCTTTTCGGCTCGCTTGACGATGATACTGATATTGAAGGCGATATAGCGGAGCTTGGTGGCAACACAAGCGACGATGTTGAAGTTCAGATCCCACAGCCTGTTAAGAAAAAGAAGTTCTTTTTCGGTTTTGCTGTTTTTGTTATTGTAATGGCAATAATCGGCTGTATCTCGACAGTAAGATTCATCGGTTCGGTCACCGAACAGCTTTTGGATAATTCATCACTTAAAAATGAGTTTGCGCAGTTTATTTTCCCTGTTGTAGTTAATGATATAGCGCCTTTTGAAAGTGTTGAGGAGATCCCTAACACATCAAAGATCACCTGCGCTATCTGGAATATACTCATCAAGAAAGATACTGCTCCGTATGATAGCCAGGGAACAGGTCAGCTTACCATTCCTGAGTATGATGTTACCGCATCGTGTAAGGAGATATTCGGAAGCACGGTTTCGCTCGAGCATCAGTCAGTCGGCACAGGTGAAGTGCGATTTACTTACGATGAAGAAACGCACACATACAATGCCAGCAAGAATATCAGATATCTGACATATGCGCCCCAGATCGCAGAAATGACCGAGGAGAACGGTGTTTACCATCTTATTGTAGGATATCTTCCGCCTGCACTTGCAACCGTAACAGGTATCAACAACATGGAAGTATCTCCCGATAAGTATATGGAATATATCATTAACCATTGGGACGGCAAGAGTACTTTGGTATCTGTAAAGTTTGCGACTGAATATGATCCGACAGTGGGACTCGGAATGTAACACTTGCAAAAAATGACATAATGTGATATAATATTATGTTGTTTAAATAAACAAAGTATAAAAGCCGAAAGGCATAATTATTTCCGTTCAGGAAGGATAGGACAATACAATGAAAGAACAGTTACAAAGCATTAAAGAAGCCGCACTCGGTGCAGTAGCAGCTTGCTCTGATCTTAAGGAGCTTGATGCATTGCGTGTGCAGTATCTCGGTAAAAAGGGTGAGCTTACTGCTATTCTCAAGCAGATGGGCGGACTTTCCGCTGAGGAGCGTCCTGTTATCGGCCAGATCGCGAACGAAGTGAGAAGCGCGATCGAGGCATCGATCAAGGATAAGTCCGATGCTCTCAAGGCAGCCGAGACCGAGCTCAGACTCAAGGCTGAGGCTCTCGACGTTACAATGCCCGGCAAGCGTTTTGCAAACGGCAGACGTCATCCCATGAATATCGTGCTGGACGAACTCAAGGATATCTTCCGCGGTATGGGTTATACTGTCGTAGACGGACCCGAGGTAGAAACTACAAACTACTGCTTCGATATGCTCAATACTTTAGAGGGACACCCCGCGCGTGATCCTCAGGATACATTCTATATTACAGATGATGTAATTCTCAGAACACAGACTTCTTCCGTACAGATCAGAGAGATGCTTAAGAATAAGCCTCCGATCGCTATCATCAGCCCCGGTCGTGTTTACAGACGTGACGAGGTTGACGGTACACATTCTCCCATATTCCATCAGTGTGAGGGCCTTGTTATTGACAAGAACATCACTTTCGCTGATCTGAAGGGAACTCTTGAGGAGTTTGCAAAGCGTCTTTACGGCGAGGGCATGAACCTTAAGTTCAGACCTCACCACTTCCCGTATACAGAGCCCAGCTGCGAGATCGACTTCCAGTGCTTCCGTTGTGGCGGTAAGGGTTGTCCTCTTTGCAAGGGCGAGGGTTGGATCGAGATACTCGGTGCCGGCGTGGTTCATCCCAAGGTTCTTGAAAACTGTGGAATTGATCCCGAGGAGTACAGTGGCTTTGCTTTCGGTATCGGTATCGAGCGTATCACAATGCTTCGTTACGAGATCGAGGATATGCGCCTGCTGTATGAGAACGATATGCG
Organism: Oscillospiraceae bacterium; assembly: GCA_045539055.1. GTDB lineage: Bacteria > Bacillota > Clostridia > Oscillospirales > Ruminococcaceae > CAG-115. Next base: position 10,458 of record JAZQEQ010000342.1, read on the forward strand.
TTTCTTAAAGCAGTTCTAAAAACAGTTTTGACATAAGGAGAATAAAAAAAGTGGATCTTTCAATGAAATGGCTTAACGATTTCGTTAAGACCGATATGCCTATAAAAGAATTCTGCGACGGCATGACCATGAGCGGCAGCAAGGTTGAGACTTATGCTGTTCAGGGTGCTGACATAACAAACGTTGTTGTCGGCAAGTGCGTTGCTATTGAAAAGCACCCCGACGCTGATACACTGTGGGTCTGCAAGGTTGATGTAGGTGAAGCTGAGCCTGTGCAGATCGTAACTTCTGCGCAGAACGTTTTCGAGGGCGCATATCTGCCCGTAGCGCTTCACGGTGCTACCTGCTACAATCATAAGGACATGAGCTTTATGAAGATAAAGAAGGGCAATATGAGAGGTGTTCGCAGTGAGGGTATGATGTGCTCTTACGAGGAACTCAACCTTACTCTTGCAGATGTTCCTTATTCCAGCAATGAGGGTATCCTCATTCTGAATGACGACCCCGATTTCGACAAGATGACTGTCGGCATGGATATCCATGATGCTCTTGGCTTCAACGACACTACTGTTGAGTTCGAGATCACAAATAACCGCCCCGATTGCCTTTCCGTTCTCGGACTTGCAAGAGAGGCTTCCGCTACATTTGACCTGCCTTTCAACTACACTGAGCCCAAGTTCAGCGGCGTTGACGGCAAAGCAAGCGATTATATTGATGTTGAAGTCAAGAATCCCAAGCTCTGCTCCCGTTACATGGCAGCAGTTGTTAAAAATGTAAAGATCGGTCCTTCGCCGCGCTGGATGGTAGAACGCCTGAATGCAAGCGGTGTAAGAGCTATCAATAACTTTGTAGATATAACAAACTTCGTAATGCTCGAGTATGGTCACCCCATGCACGCATTTGACCTGCGTTACGTTGAAGACAGCAAGATCGTTGTAAGAAATGCAGAGGCTGATGAGAAGATAACCATTCTTGACGGTTCAGAGATCACTCTGAGCCCCGAGATGCTGGTTATCGCTGACACTAAGAAGCCTATCGCCATCGCTGGTGTTATGGGCGGTGAGTACAGCGGCATTATGGAGG
>JAZQEQ010000343.1:0-4366 GCA_045539055.1 Oscillospiraceae bacterium
ACTTTGCACGATGGAAAGTGGTTATGGATTCCACTCGATAATGAAATAAGTGTTGAAGATATTATTGAAATGCTAAAAATTAAAAGAAGACCTAATCGAAAATAACAATATTATTAATTGAAAAGTTAGTTGAGTACAAATCCCAATTTATGAGGTACATACAATGAACGAACAAATAAAAACACACCTTGAAAAATATCCGCAGGAAATTGCAGATATGTTTGTGGCGTTGCGTAAACTGATTTTGGATAGCGTATCTGTTGATGTAGAAGAAACAATGTGGGCAAAGCTGCCGAGCTATTATAACGGTGACAAGGTTGTACGGCTGATACCCTTCAAAGACCATATAAACGTTGAAGCGAATGCGATTATTCAGCACAAGGACGTGCTTTCCGATTACAAAATTACTCCAAAGGGAATGCTGCAGGTTTATGTGAAGCAGGAGCTTCCAGCCGATGTGCTGAAAACAATATTCGCTGAAACTTTTGGATAAAAAAGGATGACTGCTGAATAGGGTACATAGAACAAAAGAGGGTGAAAATATGAATTTCAAAGCATACAGATACATCGCTAAAATGAGGATACAGACCATGATGGCGTACCGTGTGGATACATGGACGTTCATGATAATGCAGTGTCTGATGATGGTCGCGGTGGGCTTTTTCTGGCGTGCCGTTTATGGAGATACGGAAGCCTCGCACGGCGTTACGGGCGATATGATGATAACCTATACGGTCGTTTCCATGCTCATGAACTCGTTGTACTACATGGGCGTTGAGGATAAGATATCAGAGGCTGTAAAATCGGGAAGTATCGCTACCGATATGATAAAGCCGATAAACCTGTTCTCCATGTACTTTGCGGAGGATATGGGAAATATAGTGTTCAATCTGATATTCAGCACTGTCCCGATGTTTATCGTGGGATTGCTGATATTCGGTCTGCCTGTACCTGCGTCGGGATTGCATTTCCTGCTGTTCTTTTTAAGCTTCGTGCTTGGTTACGGAATAAACTGGCTGTTTTCGGCAGTTTTTGCAATGCTGTCCTTTACGGCGATAGACTTAGGCCCTGTGTTCTCGATAAAATATCATTTCGTGAATATGCTGTCTGGCGCGATGATACCGCTGTGGTTCTTTCCCGAGTGGCTCAGAAATGCGATGTACTGCCTGCCGTTCGTGTATATGTATCAGGAACCGCTCAGCATCTACATCGGAAAATACACGCCTGCGGAATGTCTTATAAAGCTTGGTATCCAGCTTGCATGGCTTATCGGACTTGCGGTGATATTCATGATAGCACAGAAGCGTGCAACGAGCCGCGTACTGGTTCAGGGAGGCTGATTTAATGAAAAAGATAAAGCATTATATGTCCGTTGCGGCACTTTCCTTCAGGCTGTCGTTTCAGACCTGCATGGAGTATCCTGCCGCATTTATCGGCTGGCTGATTTCAAATCCCATTCAGTTCCTTGTGGGATTTTCCACGATAAAATTCGTCGTTGAGGAGTTCGACACCCTCGCCGACTGGAATTTCAAGGAGCTTGCATTCCTTTACGGAATGTCGGTGCTGACTCACGGATTATCGGTAATTTTCTTCACGAAAACCTGGTTTATGGGCTGGGAGATAGCCCACGGTGAGCTTGACAGAATGAGGCTCCGCCCGATGAATACGCTGTTCCAGTACCTTGCGGCAGACCTTAATTTCTACGGAATTACAGACCTTATCCCGGGAATAATCCTGTTTGTCTACGGCTGTATTTCGGTGGATTTTCAGTGGACGTTCTCGAATACGATATGTATGATATGCGCTGTTATCGGCGGAACGCTTCTGCGTGGTGCGATATATCTTGCCTTTGGCTCGACCACGTTCTGGACTAAAAGCCCGCTCCACATATCGGGCTTTTTCCAGGAGCTGTTTAATCGCACGAATATGTATCCGCTGTCGATGTACCCGAGGGGCGTGCAGTTTGTATTCACATTCATCATGCCGATGAGTTGGGTGGCGTTCTATCCCGCAGCAGAGTTTATGGGGAAGGATTCCATGCTTGCTCTGCCGTTTGGCATGTCATTCATAACACTCGGACTTGGTGTTCTGCTGTTTGTGATCTCCTGCAAAATATTCAATGCGGGATTTGCACAGTATGAGAGTGCGGGTTCGTAATTGAAAGGAAGGTATTTAATGCCTGTTATAGAAGTTAAGAATTTAAGCAAAAGGTTTAAGACAATCAAAAAGCAAAAGGGCTTAAAGGGCGCTGTGAAAGGCCTTTTCAAGCCAGAAAGAAAGATAGTGACCGCAGTTGACGACGTAAGTTTTTCCATTGAGCAGGGCGAGATAGTCGGCTACATAGGCCCGAACGGCGCAGGAAAAAGCACTACTGTTAAGATGATGTCCGGAATACTCCGTCCCACCTCGGGAGAGATACTCATCAACGGTATCTCGCCCGTAAAGGACAGAAAGGCGGTTGTAAAGCATCTCGGCGTTGTGTTCGGGCAGAGGACACAGCTCTACTGGGACTTAAGGCTCGGCGAGAGCTTTGAGCTTCTCAAACGCATCTACGATGTCCCAGATGATGTCTACAACGAAAACATGAAGATGATGGACGAGATACTTGACCTTAAAAGCATCGTCGATACCCCCGTCCGTCAGCTTTCGCTGGGTCAGCGTATGAGGGGCGACCTTGCGGCGGCGATGCTCCATTCCCCCGATATCCTGTTCCTTGACGAGCCGACAATAGGTCTTGACGTGGACGCAAAGCACGCTATACGAAAGTTCATCCGACAGATAAACGAGACCCGCAAAACTACAATTATCCTCACCACCCACGATCTCGGTGATATTCAGGAGCTCTGCAAGCGTATAATCATTATCAACAAGGGTGTTGTAATAGAGGACGGCTCTCTTGACGAGATAGCAGACCGCATCGCTCCCTACCGTCAGCTGGTGATAGATTTTTACTCCGAGCAGAATATCACTCACCCCAAGGCTGAAATTATCAAGACCGAGGGCGCAAGGACCGTCTACCGTTTTATGAAAAGCGATGTCACCGCCGCAAAGCTTATCGAGGATATAGGCAAGCAGGCGAAGATAAAGGATATTCGGCTTGAAGAGGCGAATATCGATGATATAATCAGGGTCGCATACGGCGGAACGGTTGCTGATTAAGTGGAAATGAACGGATTCGAGGATAACGGAGTATATATGAAAACACTGTTGAAGAAGCATTATGACCTGACCGTTTTGTCAACAGAAAAAACATCTGTCGGTGCAGGCTCGGATACATATTTTGCAACCTGTACAAACGGAAAGTATGTAGTAAAATTCCCATCTGTAAGCGAGATAAACAACCCCGAAGCAGAGCCGAAGCTGTGTGATTTCCTGCTTGCAAACGGTATAAACGTCTGCAGATTTATAAAGAACAATGACGGTGCATATATTACCGCTGACGAAAACGGACGGAGCTTTCACGTTCAGGAATTTATTGACGGCACGCTTTATGAATGGAATACCGCACCCGATTGGCTGCTGACGGACAGTGCGGTAACGCTCGGCAGGATACACGCAGCGCTGAAAGAATACAAGGGACTTTCTACCGGTATCGGTGCAGATTTCTTTAAGTATATGACACCCGAAAATGCCTTGCGGTCATACGAAAACACGCTTGAAACCGCACGAAAGAACGGTGACACCGAAATTGAAAGCGACCTGATTTACAGGATAGAGCTTATGAAGCGTTTTCCGAGGTACTGCTTTGATCTAGGCAAGCTGACCTGTTCGGCAACTCACGGCGATTATTTCATCAGTCAGCTTATCTGCGGCGAGGACAGGATAAACGCTGTTATCGACTGGACGACTGCCTGCGTTCACCCTGTTGTGTGGGAAATCATGCGTTCGTATGTTTACGCCGCACCTGAATGTGCAGAGGGTGAGATCAACATTGACAGGCTTAGGGATTATTTCACAAGCTATTGCAGATCTGCAAAGCTGAACAGCTATGATCTGCAGAATGCGGCAAAGCTGTTCTACTATCAGATCGCTGTGTGCGATTATTATAACCAGTATTATACATCAGACGCTGATAACCGTGAAATATATCTGCGGCAGGCGGTGCTTTCAACACGGCTGATGAAGTGGTTTGAGAAGAACATTGAAATGTCGATAGCAGATGTGATATAAAATAACGGAGAAAAATACAACTCATGAATATACTCAATTTAACAGATATCAACGAAATGAAGCTATGGATCGACAAGATCCGTGAATGCGACTGGGGCGCCGCAAAGTTCCTCGCAGACCTGCTGGAGCAGGATAAATTCTATGAGATGACGATCGACGGCAGTCTGATAATAATGACGGATGACGAAAAGATCGT
>JAZQEQ010000344.1:0-2620 GCA_045539055.1 Oscillospiraceae bacterium
CAGATCATTGAGGGCCTTAGCCATAGGAGCCAGGCAGTTGGTTGTGCAGGATGCAGCGGAGATGATCTTGTCTTCGCTTGTAAGGCTCTGGTGGTTTACATTGTAAACGATTGTAGGAAGGTCATTTCCTGCAGGAGCGGAGATGATAACGTGCTTAGCGCCTGCATCGATATGAGCCTGTGCCTTAGCCTTGGAGGTATAGAAGCCTGTGCACTCCAGAACTACGTCAACGCCGATCTCGCCCCAGGGGAGCTCAGCAGCGTTAGCCTTAGCATAGATCTTGAGGGTCTTGCCGTCAACTGTGATTGTACCAGCCTCATCATCAGCTGTTACTGTGTGAACGTTCTCGCCCATCTTGCCGCAGTAGCCGCCCTGAGCGGTATCATACTTGAGAAGGTGAGCCAGCATGGAAGGCTTTGTGAGGTCGTTGATAGCTACTACATCGTAACCCTCAGCGCCGAACATCTGTCTGAATGCCAGACGGCCGATACGGCCAAAACCATTGATTGCAACTTTAACTGCCATTGGAATATTCCTCCTGAATTTTCCGGACACGGGAGCGACCCGTTATCCTAATAATATTTGATATATATCATATCACAATTATTATACTAAAAATTTCTGATTTAATCAAGATGTTTGTTTAAAATTTATCATAAAACTTAGTAAAAATCTCGCGAATTTTTTTGTGCATTTTTAACAACGAAATAAGTTTTTAAATGTGCAATATACAAAAATCCATGCGCTTGTAATAGCCTTTAACGCCTTATAAAGCTATCATTCTCGGAGGCTTTGCCATCTATCGAAATATATCTTTCCACCCGCATATGAAGATCGTACTTTTCACGAAGCTCGATTATCTCTTTCATCATCGGAGAAGAATGATGTATATCGATAGCCTGCTGATCAGTCCAGCTGTCTATAAGCAGCACAGTTTCCGCGTCATCCATAGGAAAAAATACTCGTAACGGAGGTTTCCCTCCTCCGCACGGATATCATCCACTATGCCCCGCGCCGTCATCTCCTCGGCAAATCTCCGCGCACTGCCGTTTGTTCCGGTATAATAAATGTTGATCGTTATCGCCATAGTGTCAGCCCCTCAGTTCATTGTAGCGCTTCACAAACCATATCGCATTGCAGTCGGCTACCTCAAAGCTGCGGTGGTTGAGATAGGAAAGACAGCCTGCATCCGTTGTGAACTCAAACGTCAGCTTGTAGGAATACAGAGCCTGCGCGTCGTAACCATACTGCTTGTTCACCTTGTTGCTGCCGTATTTTCCGTCACCCATCAGCGCATGACCGATATGCGCAAAGTGCGCCCTTATCTGGTGAGTCCTGCCTGTCAGCAGATCCACCTCGACAAGGCTCTGCGTGCCGATACTGTCAAGGACTCGATATTTTGTTTTTATAGTGCGGTTTTCGGGAGTTTTCCTGTCCGAAACCACCACCCTGTTTTCGTCCGCAAGCTTCTGCAGGTATGCGGTCAGAGTTGCTTCGGCGCGCTCGGGTCTGCCCTGCACCACGCACAGATACAGCTTAACAAGCTCCCTGTCGCGTATCTTCTGATTGAGCACGCGCAGACTCTCGGCGTTCTTCGCTGCGATAACTATGCCGCCAGTATTGCGGTCAATGCGGTTGCACAGTGCGGGAGCAAAGCTCTGCTCCTCCTCCGGGATATACTCCCCCCTTTTCCACAGGTAGCACTTTATGCGGTTTATCAGCGTGTCGGAGGTGTTGTCGTTGTCCTCGTGAACGACCATTCCCACGGGCTTGTCACAAAGCAGGATGTTCTCGTCCTCATAGATGATGTCAAGCTCTGACGGCACAGTGCGGAAATCGCTCTCCTTTTCCCCACCCTTTGAAAGAAGCTCATCGCTGAGATAAAAGCGGAAGATATCGCCCTCTGAAAGCTTTACATTCGGCTCGGTCCTCGCGCCGTTGAGCTTTATGCGCTTTTTACGCATAAGCTTGCAGATAAGCGGCAGAGTGAGATTGGGATATGCCTTTGAAAGAAAGCGGTCAGCGCGCTGTCCCGCGTCATTTTTTGATACTGTTATTTCGGTCATGTCTGATTCCTTTAATACATTTACGGTTTCGAACTTACTAAAGTATATCATATTTCCATATTTTTTGCAACTGAAATTGTAACGCCATAGTTGACAAGTGTCGCAAAATGCGATATAATATTACTGTCATTATTATACTTTTATGAAAGGAATTTAAAAACAATGGCTGACAAGAAAAAGAAGAAATCCATTTTTACCGAGTTCAAGGAATTTATCTCCAAGGGTAATGTTCTTGATATGGCTGTCGGCGTTATCATCGGCGGCGCGTTCACAAAGATCGTAAACAGCGTTGTATCCGATCTTATCATGCCCGCCCTCGGTACTCTCACAGGCAACATCGACTTTGCAGAGCTTAAGGTAGTGCTCAACCCCGCTACATACGCTGAGGACGGAGTTACTGTTGTAACAGAGGAGCTTGCTATCAGATACGGTGTGTTCCTTGATGCGCTGATCAACTTCCTGCTGATCGCTATCTGCGTATTCGCAGTTGTAAAGATCATCGGCACAATGAGAACAAAGGCAGAAAAGCTCAGAAAGAAGAAGGAAGAAGAAGA
>JAZQEQ010000345.1:0-2101 GCA_045539055.1 Oscillospiraceae bacterium
AGTGCGCTATGATAAAGCCCGAACGACTAAAACGCGGTGATACTATCGCGACTATAAGTCCCTCGTGGGGTTGTGCAGGGGCAGGACGAGTACGTTGGCAGTACAAGCTTGCAGTAAGCAGGCTTGAGCAGCTTGGGCTTAATGTCATTGCCGCGCCTAACTCCATGAAAGGCACTGCATACCTTGATGCACACCCCGAAAAGCGTGCAGAGGACCTGATGTGGGCATTCGAGAATAAGGAAGTCAAAGCGATAATCGCAAACATAGGCGGCAACGATTCAGTGCGTCTGTTGCCTTACCTCGACCCCGATGTAATAAGGAATAATCCAAAGATACTATGCGGTTATTCCGATGTGATGACATTGCACCTGTACTGTTACAGACTTGGACTGACAACATTCTACGGTGACAATCTGCTTACAACTATCGGCGAGGCGCAAGGCTGGCACGAATACAGCAAGCGCTGGTTTCAGAAAGCGTTTTTTGAGACCTCGCCCCTTGGCGAGATAACACCCTCTGCCGACTGGTCTTACGGTCGCAATCACCACACCGACCCTAATTACGTCCGCGAATATATCAGAAACGATGGTTATATGCAGATACAGGGCAAAGGTAAGGTCTGCGGACATCTTTTCGGCGGACACGGAGGAATTTCAGAATTTGAGCCCGACAGTGGGGTCAAATTGCAGCTATCGGACTTTAAGAACGCGATATTTTTCTACGAGGACATCCCCGAAATATGGGGCAAGGATTATGCCGAGTGGTTTTTCAACTGGCTTGGCGAGAATGGTTATCTGCAGGTGCTGAGCGGTATCGTGATCGGCAAGATGCGCTCGCCCGAGCCATTCGAGCCGTATGCCGAAATTATCCGTAGAGTGGTTTCGGAAAAGTACAAGCAGCCCGACCTCCCGATAATGTACGGGCTTAATTTCGGCCACGCCTCGCCTATCTGTGTGATACCGTATGGAGCACAAGCAGAGCTTGATGTTGATAATTTGCGGTTTGAAATAAAGGAAAGCGGAGTAATATAAAAAGGCTGTGCAGAAATGCACAGCCTTTACTGTTATTAGATCAGAAATTACTTACCAAGCGCAGCCTTAGCAGTAGCCACGATATTGTCTGCGCACAGACCGAATTCCTTCAGCAGTGCAACAGCGGGGCCGCTGTGACCGTAGGTGTCCTTTACGCTGATCTTGATAACGGGTACGGGGCACTCCTCTGTAACGACCTCTGCAACAGCCGAGCCGAGACCGCCGATAACGCTGTGCTCCTCGACAGTGATGATCTTGCCTGTCTCCTTGGCAGCCTTTACGATGATGTCGCGGTCAATGGGCTTGATAGTGTGGATATTGATAACGCGAGCGTCAATGCCCTCTTCTGCAAGAGCCTTGCCTGCTTCAATAGCCTCTGCAACCATAAGACCTGTTGCGATGATAGTGATGTCCTTGCCGTCCTTCAGCTGAACGCCCTTGCCTACCTCGAACTTGTAGGTAGCCGCATCATTAAAGATAGGAGCAGCAAGTCTGCCGAATCTCATGTAGGTAGGGCCTACATAGTCAGCCATTGCGAGAACTGCTGCCTTTGCCTCAACATCGTCAGCAGGGTTGATGATAGTCATGCCGGGGATAGCACGCATGATAGCGATGTCCTCGTTGCACTGGTGAGAAGCACCGTCCTCGCCAACCGAGATACCTGCGTGAGTTGCGCCGATCTTTACGTTGAGGTGGGGATAGCCGATGCTGTTTCTAACGATCTCAAATGCTCTGCCTGCAGCGAACATTGCAAAGGAGCTTGCAAATACAAGCTTGCCCGTTGTTGCGATACCTGCGGCAACGCCCATCATATTTGCCTCTGCGATACCGCAGTCGATAAAGCGGTCAGGATGCGCATTCTTGAATGTGCCTGTCTTTGTAGCGGCAGCAAGGTCAGCGTCGAGGACAACGAGGTCAGGGCGCTTCTCAGCGAGCATTACAAGAGCTTCGCCGTAGCTGTCACGGGTTGCTTTCTTTTCCATAATATATCTAATTCCTTTCAGTTGATATCAAGCTTCGAGGGAAGCGAGGTGAGCGTTGAGCTCCTCCATTGCCTTTGCATACTCCTC
>JAZQEQ010000346.1:0-7872 GCA_045539055.1 Oscillospiraceae bacterium
GACTTCACGGCGGGACTTATCCTTGCTGCGGCAGTCTACGAACTTGTCGATTCGGTTGGTGAGGTCGATAGTACCTGTCAGCTTCTGGAGTGTTGACTGACGTATCTTGTCAGCATTCTCACGCGAACGCTTGTTGATAAGCACCTGTGTCGCGATCTTTACCGCTTCATCGGGGTTTTCAAGGAAATATATCTCAAGCTGATGCTTCAGCCACTCGGTCATAGCCTCGTTGATAAAGCTGTTTGTGACCGCTTTCTTGGTCTGGTTCTCGTAGCTTGCCTGTGTTGAGAAGTTTGAGGAGATAAAGATAAGGCAATCCTCGATATCCTCCCACTTTATTCCCTTTTCGCCCTTGTTGTATTTATTGTTATTCTTCAGATAGCTGTCTATCTGCGAAAGGAACGCCTTGTTCAGAGCCTTCTGTGGGCTTCCGCCATGCTCCAGCCACGAGGAGTTATGATAATGCTCGACAAAGCATATCTCCTTGCTGAATACAAACGCAACGTTCATCTTCAGCTTGTACTCGTCCTTATCGTCACGGTCCTTACCCTGTCGCTGAGCATTCCAGCCCTGAGGAGTAGTCATAGCCTTGTCACCAACAACTTCGAGCAGGTAGTCGTTGATACCGTTCTCATAGCAGAAGCGCTGCTCTGACATCTCTCCCTCCTCGCTTTCGGTGCGAAGAATAAACTCGATACCATCGTTTACGATAGCCTGTCTGCGGAGCATATCAGTGAGGAACTCCGTTCCGATATCGATATCCGTAAATACCTCAAGATCGGGGCGCCAGTGTATCTTTGTACCTGTGCTGCCGTCGCCCTTGTGCTTTTCGAAGCCGCGCTCATCAGTGCTGATATTGAAGCCCTTTTCAAATCGGAGCGAATACACCCATGTGCCGTTACGGCTCTCGACCTCCATGTACTCCGCAGCGAACTGCGTTGCACAAAGGCCAAGACCATTCAGACCCAGCGCATAGGTATAGTTTCCACCGTCATTGTTGCTGTACTTGCCGCCTGCGTAAAGAGTGCAGAAAGCAAGCTCCCAGTTGTACTTCTCCTCGGATTTATTGTAGTCTATCGGGATACCGCGTCCGTTATCCTCGACAGTGACCGACTTATCCGCATGGAGCGTGATGGTTATTACCTTGCCGTAGCCCTCGCGAGCCTCGTCGATAGAGTTTGAGATGATCTCAAAGACCGAGTGGCGGCAGCCCTCAACACTGTCCGAGCCGAAGATTACCGCAGGGCGAAGTCGCACCTGATCAGGGCCCTTCAGCGACACAAGATCGTTATAATTGGATTCCTTAGCCATTTATACACCTACTATTTTACATTTTCAGGCACATTTTTGCGGATTTTTCCACACAATACGCCATAATACAATACTATTGAATTATACCACATATTGACGGAAAATGCAAGAGCCAACGCAATTTTTTGTGTTGCGTTGGCTCTGATATCAATTGTTCAGTATAAATAAAGAGCTTATCCCTCGGGGAAATCCACGGTTCCGTCATCATTGAATCGAAGATCCTCGTAAAATTCAACCGCAAGCTCGGGCGCCTCGGTGTTAACGACTGCGTAAACATCCTTCTGCAGGTCTTCATTGTAATACTCGATCACAAAGTAATTACCGTATATTGCCGCCCACGAATTCATCTGGACGATCTGATCCTCATTGCAGATATCAGCGTTATAGATAAGCTCTGTTCCCTCGTAAACTTTAAGTCCAAGACCTGTGAGGGTGTTGTATACAACGTACAGTCTGTCGCCTGCGATCTCTGTCCATGCGGCGCCAAGCTCGTTTGAGATGAGCTGATAATCATCGCCGTCGTGATAGAAATACTCGCAGTCAGTCAACCACTGTGCCTGATCGTTGCCCATCACGCGCATCGCGTAATATGTGCCGTCAGAGCAGGGATAGAAATTCGCCTCAACAACGAATTTACCGTGTCCGTAACTCTGGGATTCGCGCTCTGCTTCTACCGCATAGTCAGTGGGATAGCCACTTGTGGTGCAGATATCGGTATCAAAGTCAAAATGCTCATCACTCCAGGCAAGCTTTCCGTCTTCAACAGAGAAGCTGAAGCTGAAATACTTCATTTCAGAGGGATCGTCTGCGTTCTGCATCTTAAGGCAGTAAGCCTTGTAATAAGCTATATTGACAGGGTAAACTCCGCCCCAGTCCACGTTCTCATCAGGTGTACGTACCCAACGAGTGCCGTTTTCATCGACTATCTCCATATCATAAAACACATTTATATCAACTGGAGTATGAGATTCAAAGTCAAGGGTTCCCCAGAGATCAACAAGTGTAAGATATCCGCTCACCGCATTGCCACCATATAATCCATCGTCAATGCAGCGGCTAAGGCAGCGATAAGCTGCTGTGCAGTCTGCGGTATTGATCTGCTGACCATCTGTTACGTTATCAAAGTAATACAGCATATCAGGGTCAAATTCGTTAATAAACCACGCTCTGCTCTCGCCAAGCATTAACCAGCCGTTTTCCGCCTCGTAGCATCCTACAAAAGGATCTGCGAGCGAGAACGGGCTTTCATACAGATCGATAGTTACAGTCTCATTTTCGTTGCCCCACTTGCCCATAAAATTATTGAAAAGAAGCTGCATACTGTTTTCATAAGGCTTTGCTTTGTCAAAGCTTACGGTGTTTGTTGTCTTAACAAGAGTCATCTCGGTAGGAGCTACCTCAATACCTTCGCAGTCAAACTGATAGGTATGAGCCGCGCCGTCTGTTTCTACAAAAGACACGATGTCGCTCACAGAGGAGTAATAGAACTTGTTGCCTGCAATGACGGGAGCAAACTCAGCACCGCCCTCCTGTGTAAATCTGAAAATATCACTGCCGTTGCTGAGGTAGAAGTAGGTGCGGTAAGCATCGGTGGTGTCATTCTTTTCAGGGATCATTACCGCGAATGAACTGCCACCGCTGAGTGCTACCTCACGCAGTACAGGAAGTGAATCGGAAGGGATCTCACCTGCAAGATCTTCTGCAATATCCTCAAAACGCGCTGTTCTGTTTTCAGCGGTTAAAAGAAGTACAGGCTGGGTGATCTCTATGCCGCTGTCAGTTTCAACAGGGATATATTCAAAGGTAATATAGAAATCATCGTACAGAAATGCAGATCTGATAGAAACGACGTCAGTGTCAAGCTTTTCAATGTTATAAACGTTCAACTTCGCGGGATATGTTTCCATAACACCGCCGTAATATATCACCTCAACGGTATCATCAACAGTGAGAAGACCGTCATGATGTATTGAGTACACCTCGCCGTTTGCATTGTTGCTGATAAGGTAGATACCTCTCTCGGGATCGGACATATTTCCGAGATCGTCCTTTTCTATAACAGTTCCGACAATGCACTCGGGCGTATAATCGCGGAACCAGAAAAACAGGTCTGTATAAGCTTCCTCGGTCATCTCGAAATACGCTCTGTTGTCTTCATCGCCATCACGGGTGATGCTGTAATAATACTTGTCGCCAACCTCATGCGCTCTCAGGAACTCGGTAGCACCAGCGTTGCTGGGATACATACAAAGATATGCGATAATCTGAAGACCGGACTCGCCGACATCATACTCGGGCATTGAGTCTGCCTTTTTAAGTATCTCAGACAGCTCGTTTATCATGGCATCCGTCAGCTGCATCTCAGACTCACCGTTTACGCAGTTTATGAAATTATAATCAGCAGCATCAAAGGGCGATCCAAGATCGACAGCTTCGATTGTAGGTGTATCAGTCACGAGAAGATCGTTGCTGTCGCCGCGGCTGAGCATTACTCCGCCACCGATTCCAACAGCTGCAACAACTGCTGCCGCTGCGGAAAGACCGATTATCTTTGTCTTGTTGCTCTTTTTCTGCATCTTGATCGGCTTGAACTCAGTCGGGCGAGAAGCCTCTGACTCATACTTTTCAAGCTCCTGTATCTTACTTGCATTCTTTGCATAAGTAAGTGCTGTTTCATTGATATATTTCTCATCAATGGCGTTTATCGCCTTATCCCACTTTTCTCTCATATTTCAAAGCCCCTTTCCTGTAAAAATTCCTTTAAGCCTGCTCTTACTCTTGAAAGCCTTGTTTTTACCGCACTTTCGGTCATTGAAAGTCCCTGTGCTGTATCGCTTACACTCATATTGAAGTAATAGCGCGATACGAACACCTCGCGGCTCTTGCGGCTGAGCTTACCGAGATATTCATTTATGTAGCTGCCGAGCTGTCCGCTCTCAAAACGGCTTTCTACGGTGCTGTTGTCGGGGATTATCTCCGCCAGCTCATCATACTGCTCCTCGTAGCTTCTGCGGCGCAGCTTATCATAAGCGGAAAGCGCCGTGTTTCTCACTATCATGCAGAGATAGCCGCAAAGCGACTCGGGTCGTTTCGGGGGGATAGCGTTCCACAGCTTGATGTAGCTGTCGCTTACGCACTCCTCCGTATCCTCGGGGTTCAAAAGTATTCCATGTGCTATGTTATTGCAGAGTCTGCCGTATTTTGTTTGTGTTTCGGTCAGTGCCTGCTCGTCACGCGAAAAATACAGATCGATTATCTGATTATCTTCCATTATTACCGCCTCCTCGTAACATATAACTTAGCCAAGGACAAAAAGGTTACATTTTTCAGGAAAAATTTTTTCAATAATTTTCGGCGGAACCTGTGCCCCGCCGAAAAGCTTATTTTTTAGGATCTATGAATTCTCTGTAATCATACATATACTGTATTCCGGACCACAGTGTCAGAACAGCGCAAATTATCATCATCACATGACCGATGATATCCACAGGGAACGTTATCGGAAGCCAGCCGAGCTGAAGCAGGATATGCATCGCAAGCAAAAGAGCAATAGCGATCATAGTCACAGCGGTCTTCACCTTGCCGAGCCATCCGGCAGCTATTACCACTTTTTTATCGCTGCCCGCTGCAACAAGACGTATTCCCGATACAGCAAATTCTCTCACCAGTATTATGATAGTAACCCATGCAAAGGTCCATCTGAGCTCCGTCATACACACCAGCGCCGCAGCAACAAGTATCTTGTCAGCAAGCGGATCAAGGAACTTTCCAAAGTCTGTCACCATATTGTACTTGCGTGCTATCTTGCCGTCAAAGAGGTCTGTTATACTCGCGATTCCGAACACGAGCAGCGCCCAGAAATAATTCAGCGGAATAGCGTCCACCATCATAAACACCACAAACAGCGGCACAAGCAGCACACGCATCAGGGTGAGTTTGTTAGCTAAATTCATATTGCTTCTCCAATAAGGTTATTGTCGATAACATCAAAAATGCTTATCTTTATAAAATCGCCGATCTTGAGACCCATCTCCTTAGGTGCGGAAAAATAGATCATTCCGTCAATCTCGGGAGCAAACATCGCGCTTCTGCCGAAATAAAGTCCTCCCTCTGCAAGGTATTTGTCATAGCCCTCGACAACTACCTCTATCTCGGTGTTTATCATGCCGTCGTAAAGCTCTGCTACACGGGTATCCTGCTGTTCTTCTAAAATGTCCTTGCGGTGCTCGCGGACGTTTTCCTCGACCATATCAGGGAACGACGCTGCGGGCGTGCCCTCCTCCTCGGAGTAAGCAAAGCAGCCCATACGCTCGAACCTCATATCCTCTGCAAACTCACCAAGGCGGTTGAACTGCTCCTCTGTTTCACCAGGGAATCCAGTGATAAATGTGGTTCTCAGCGTGATTCCGGGAATCTCACGGCGGAGCTTTGCAACAAGCTCACGAAGGCTTGCTTCATCGCCCTTGCGGTTCATCTTCTTCAGTATCTCGCCATCGCAGTGCTGCATGGGTATATCAAGATACTTAACTATCTTGTCCTGACGCTTCATGCAGTCGATCAGCTCGTCTGTGATACGCTCGGGATAGCAATACAGCAGTCTAATCCACTTGAGTCCGTCTATCTCGCAAAGCTTGTCCAGAAGCTCGGGAAGCGCAAGCTTGCCATACAGATCAAGTCCATAACGGGTGGTATCCTGAGCGATAACAATAAGCTCCTTTACGCCGTCAGCTGCAAGCAGCTTAGCCTCCTCAACGATATTCTCCATCGGGCGGCTTCTGAAATGACCGCGGATATCGGGAATAGCGCAATAGGTGCAGCGGTTATCGCAGCCGTCTGCAACACGCAGATAAGCGTAATGCGGCAGCGTGGAGATGATGCGTTTGCCCTCCATGCTGTGGGACTCCTTATCACCGAATACATACTCCTGTCCGCCATCGCGCACCTTTTCGATTATCTCGCCTATCCTGCCGTAATCGGAAATTCCGACTACCGCATCGACTTCAGGAAACTCCTCAACAAACTGCTCGCGATAGCGCTCGGAAAGGCATCCGGTTACTACGATATGCTTTATAGTGCCCTCGTTCTTAAGATCTATAAGCTCCATTATCCAGTTTATAGCCTCTTCCTTGGCACTCTGGATAAAGCCGCAGGTGTTTACAAGCACGATATCAGCCATACCCGGCTCCTGTACGAAAGCAAAGCCCTTTTCTGCGATCCTTGCCATCATCTGCTCGGCGTCTACCTGATTTTTTGCACAGCCGAGCGATACTATCGCTACCTTTGTTATCTTTTCGCTCATTTAATCAAAATCCTCGTTTTCTTCATAATCCTCGAAGTCGTCCTTTTCTTCCAAAAGACGCTCTATACACCGCTTGACAGAGGTGTAGTCATAGCCTCTTCGCGCCAGTGCCGCAATAGTGCGACGGCGGTCATCATAATCGGCTATCTTATTGTAATATTTGCGCTCCAGAAGCTCGGTTATCTCCTCGTCTATCTCGTCATGAGAGAACTCGGCGAGGGTGTTATTTACAAGCTCCTCGGAAAGACCGCGGTGGAGCATCTCGTACCGTGCCTTACGCAGTCCGTAGCGCTTTGTGTGGATAAGGTAATCAGCAAGCTTCGGAGCGTACTCCTCGTCATTCACATAGCCGTAATCACGCATTGCATCCGCGGCATAACGAGCCGTTTCCTCGCTGTAGGTACGGCGGAGCTTGCTAAGAAGCTCCTTATAGCAATACTGCTTTACGCCGAGCAGATAAAGCGCGCGCTTTTTCGCCTTGCGCTTTTCGTCCGCAAGCTGGAGCTGACGAAGCTTATCGCCTGAAAGCTCTCCGCCTTTATGCAGATCGAAATCGGTGACTATCGCGCTGTTGATGAAAAAAGTCTGCTCGTCCTCCAGCACAAGCTTGTATGTATCGCCTTTAAAGACCGAAAGCTCGGTTATCTGCATTATTCAAGATCCTCGGGAGAGAACTCTGCGTAATCGTCATCGTCAGAAGCCTTTGCGCTCTTCTTTGCAGGCTTCTCCTCGGGAGCATCCTCGGTCTCAGGCTCAAGTCCGAGGTCGGTATTCTTTGCGAATATCTCGCGCACCTTCTTCTCGATCTCATCGCAGACGGTGGGATTTTCAAGCAGATACTGCTTCACCTTGTCCCTGCCCTGTCCGATCTTCATATCGTCATAGCTGAACCACGAGCCGCTCTTTTTAATAACATCAAACTCAACAGCGGTGTCAACTATCTCACCCATCTTGGAAACACCCTCGCCGTAGAGAATATCAAACTCTGCGGTCTTGAAGGGAGGTGCTACCTTGTTCTTTACTACCTTACACTTGGTACGATTACCTATGATGTCAGCGCCGTCCTTAAGAGGCTCTCCGCGACGTACTTCGATACGAACGGAGGAATAAAACTTAAGCGCACGGCCGCCGGGAGTGGTCTCGGGGTTGCCGTACATAACGCCGATCTTCTCACGGAGCTGGTTGATGAAGATTACGATGCAGTTGGTTTTGGAAATGGTAAGTCGGATCGTAGCCATGTCGTTCTGTGAGCCAAGGAGTTG
>JAZQEQ010000347.1:0-2268 GCA_045539055.1 Oscillospiraceae bacterium
CTCGCCCTCGCCGCTGTAACAGTCCTCGCCCGTTCCCTCGCGCAGAAAGAAGCTGGCATTTTTGTTGCAAGCAAAAAAATCCTCCATGCCGTCGGCATGATCATAGTGCGCATGAGAAAGCACTCCCACCTCAGCCGAACCAAGGTCTACACCAAGGCTCAGCGCGTTTTCAGCAAAACCACCCGACTTTCCCGTATCAAGCAGTATTCTGTGCCCACGATATTCTATAAAAACAGAAAGCCCCCACTCCGAAAGAAGTGTTTCGGGCGCAGTGTTGTCAATAAGTACAGTTGCTCTGATGTCCATACTATCCTCCGAATCTGTGTTGTACTTTGATTTTAACATAATCCCTATCAAAAAGCAAGATTTTACGGAAATACTTGACAAGTGTCTTGAAATATGGTATACTAAACTAAATAAAAAGGCAAGGAGGCGTTTTTATGGAAACTTCAATCGCTGCTATGGCAACAGGAATGGCTATGTCCAATCTTCAGAATGCTGTTTCTCTCGGCATGATGAAAAAGACTATGGAGGCTACAGAGGCTTCTATGGAGAACATCATTGAGATGATGGACGCAATGCCCTCCCCCGATGGCAAGGGCACACTGCTGAATGTAAGAGTTTGATCACGCATAAATGCTCCCTGTAAAGGGAGCATTTATTTTATATGATTTCAATGCGTATATGAAGAACTGCCCGAACGACGTGCATAGTGGTTTCGCGAAGAAAATCCGCCGGAATATTTATTTGAAAATATTTTTAAAAACACTTGACAAATGAATTTTTGTGTGTTATAATAGTCATGCTGTTCTAAAGACAGCAGGTTGCCGTAAGGCTTTAATGGTTCGTCCGCCTGCCGAGGAATGGGAATGATAAAGAATTTCTGCGTTCCTTTCTGTCTTTAAGTCAGAGAGGGATTTTTTATTTCCGTGCTTTGAGACAGCGTAAAATTTTCATGAAGGAGTGAATTTCATGCCCAGTCAGAGCATACTCGAACAGAAGCAGGCATTCGTTGCAGAGCTGGCTGACAAGCTTAAGGCTGCTGCAGGCGGTGTTCTGGTTGACTACAAGGGTATCTCCGTTGAGGACGACACAAAGCTCCGTAAGGATCTTCGTGAAGCAGGTGTTGACTACTTCGTAGTTAAGAACACACTGCTCAAGCGTGCTGCTGAGGCTGCTGGTATCGAGGGACTTGAGCCCGCGCTTTCCGGCACAACAGCTATCGCTCTCCACACAGAGGATATCATTGCAGCTCCCAAGCTTCTGAACAAGAAGGCTGAAGCTTCCGATGGCAAGTTCGCTATCAAGCTCGGTTTTGTTGACGGTAAGGTTATCTCCAAGGAAGAGGTTGAGCAGTACGCTAAGCTCGCTTCCAGAGAGACTCTGCTTTCTCAGCTCGTGTTCATGCTGCAGTCTCCCATCCAGCGTTTCGCTATCGGTATCAACGAGATCGCAAAGAAGAACGAAGAGCAGTCCGCTTAATTTTCGGACAAACGCTTCCGCGGCGTAACGCGGAGAACTTAAATGCTGCTTAACGCAGACAATTGAATTTAACAAAACATATTTAGGAGGAAATTTAAAATGGCTTCTGAGAAGATTTTAGCTATGATTGAAGAAGTTAAGGCTCTGTCCGTACTGGAGCTTAACGAACTGGTAAAGGCTCTTGAGGAAGAGTTCGGTGTATCCGCTGCTGCTGTTGCAGCTGCTCCCGCTGCAGGCGCTGGTGCTGCTGCAGCTGCTGAGGAGAAGTCTGAGTTTGACGTAATCCTCGCTTCCTTCGGCGACAAGAAGATGGACGTTATCAAGGCAGTTAAGGATATCTGCGGTCTCGGTCTTAAGGAATCCAAGGAACTCGTTGAAGCAGCTCCTAAGGCTCTTAAGGAAGGCGTTGCTAAGGCAGAAGCTGAAGAAATCAAGGCTAAGCTCGAAGCTGCTGGTGCTACTGTTGAACTCAAGTAAGTTCTACTTATTCAGTAATCGAAACGGACAGGTTTTCCTGTCCGTTTTTCTTTTGCGTAAAAGGAAAACCCCGCAAAAACGGGGTTTCTTTTGTTATTTTAACACAATCTCATTTCCTGAAAGCACGATTTTTTCTATACTTTCGGGGTTTACAGGTGTATCAAATGCAAGTGTCAGCTTTTCTGTATAAGTGCCGTAATCGTCAGCTTGTGAGGCTGAAACAGAGGAATCACTGAAATGAATTTCCTCTCCGCTGTCGGTAACAACATATCTGTCCTCATAATTCCACATTGTACCGAAATAATCACC
>JAZQEQ010000348.1:0-7111 GCA_045539055.1 Oscillospiraceae bacterium
TATTTCTGAAAAAAGGTCAGGATCTTGGCGGTGCAAAATGGTTTGGTAAGGTGTCGACCATCGTGTTCTACCTTCTGGTCATTGCCCTTATCGGTCTGCCTTATATTGCAACATGGGTCGCTGCTATCATGATCGGTATCATGTTTGTATTCAACGCGATGGCGTTTTTCCTCTATATGAGGGAGTATTACAGAATGTACAAGCAAAGGGTGGATAGCGATGATAACAGCTGATCTTCATGTGCACACATCGTTCTCAAGCGACAGCGAGGAGAGCCTTGACAATGCTATAAATGCGGCGATAAAAGCAGGACTCACGACCCTGTGCGTAACGGAGCACATGGATATGGATTATCCGACAGGTGAGTTTATCCTCGACACGGATGCATACAAAAGCGCTCTGTTTGCCGCGAAAGAAAAGTATTCGGACATGATCGAGCTGCTTTTTGGTGTGGAGCTGGGGCTGATGGACTACCTTGCGCCGAGGCTTTACGAGTACACGAAAGCACATGATTTCGATTTTATCATAGGCTCATCCCATCTTGTTGACGGAATAGACCCTTATTATCCGGGATATTTCGACAAGCTTGGCGACAAAGAGGGCATACGCAGGTACTTGCAGAGTATTCTTGACAACATAGCCGCATTTGATGATTTTGATGTATACGGTCATCTTGACTATGTGGTGAGATACAGCAATGATAAGACCTATCTCCCCTCGGATTACTCCGATATGACGGACGAGATACTGAAAAAGCTAATTTCCATGGGCAAGGGCATAGAGCTTAATACGGCAGGGCTTAAATACGGGCTTGGCTGGGCGCATCCTCATCCCGAGGTGCTGAAGCGCTACCGTGAGCTTGGCGGAGAGATAATCACAGTCGGCTCGGACGGTCACAAGGGCGAACACATCGCTTACGACTTCGACAAGGCAACCGAGATACTGCAAGCTGCAGGCTTTACTTATCGTGCGATATTCCGCGGAAGAAAAGCGGAGTTTGTCAGGATATGACAGATGAATACTTATTGCTTAAATATGATAATGACCTCGCTTTTTGCGGGGTCATTTTTACAAAATGCTCCGAACCTGCTGCCTGTAATCGCGACTATATAAGTGAAAGCTTTCAAAAGAGGTGTTCTTATGAACAAAACAGAACTTACAGAATATGCTGATCACCTGCTAAAGACGGCATTGTATAAGGTGAATAATATCGAGGACGCAGAGGATCTGGTGCAGGAAACGTTGCTGGCAGCGCTTGCTGCAGAAAGTCGGAATAAGCCGATAAAGGATCTGAGAAGCTGGCTTGTGACAGTGCTTCACCGCAAGTATTATGATATGCTCCGAAGAAAGTACCGAAAGGGTACTGTGAGCATTGATATGGTAGGCGAGATACCTGTCTGCGATGATATTTCGGAGCAGATCGAGCGGTCCGAGGAGGCAGAAGATATCCGCCGCTGTCTTGCGCATTTAACAGAGCTGTACCGTCAGGTCATGGTAAGGTACTATATGCATGGCGAAAGTGTAAAGCAGATCGCGGCGGCACTGGATATCCCAGAAAACACCGTAAAATCACGTCTTGACGCAGGCAGGAAGCATATCAGAAAGGATATTTCTATGGAGAATTATACAAAGCAGAGCTATGAGCCCGAAACTCTTTGGATCTCTATATGCGGTCGGTCGGGAATTAACGACGAGCCGTTTTCGCTTGTCGGAAGCAGTAAGATCGAGATGAATCTGCTGATACTTGCTTATGAGAAGCCTGTCACGCTTCCTGAGCTTGCTAAAGCAATTGGTATTTCTACGACCTATATTGAGCCGATAGTTGATAAGCTCGTAAAGGGCGAGCTTATGAAGCGAGTGGGTGATAAGGTCTACACGGATTTTATTATATTTGACGAAAACGACAGAACTGCCAATATTGAGCTTGAAAAGGAGCTTGCAGAGAAGTATTACAGAGCCGTATGGGAGATCGTGCAGCGCGGACTTGATGAGCTTCATGATACGGAATATTACAAACAGCAGACGCCCTCCGCTTCGGCGAAGCTTGACAGTTTTTTTGTTATAAGAACAGTGCTGAACAGCATCAACAGCATTATTGAAAATAAGGTCAGCAGCTGGAGCTTTGAGGAATTTACCGACAGGCCTAACGGTGGCAAATGGCACGCTATGGGCAGCCGCTATCCAGCGGATTACGACTGGGAGGGCACATACTGGTACAAGCGGTATTATATTGACGGGGAATATGACGTTGGTCTTGACAACTATGAGGGGCATAAGGCGGTCAGCCTTTCCTCATACGATACGATGCTCGGTAAGGCATATCACGGCTGGGGCGATATAAGGTATGTAAAGCGCCCGATGGATACGACTACGCTTACAAAAATGCTGTATGCTATCTATGCAGGCAAGGAAGAGCAGCTTCCTGTTATCGACGCACATTGCTTTGACAATATCGAGGGGCTGATAAAGCTTGGAATACTTACAAGGGACGACAGTGGCAAGGTCATGCTAGACATTCCTGTTATCGCAAT
This sequence comes from Oscillospiraceae bacterium, assembly GCA_045539055.1. GTDB lineage: Bacteria > Bacillota > Clostridia > Oscillospirales > Ruminococcaceae > CAG-115. Next base: position 2,532 of record JAZQEQ010000348.1, read on the forward strand.
GTCAGACCGTTGGGAGCTTTACAAGCTGTCAGATAAATACAGTAATGAGATCGCTCAAAAACTCGGCGGAGCGTTTGAAGTGCTGCTTGAAAACCCCGTGAAGCTTCCACCGCATCTTAAATCTGTTCCTATTTGGCAGAGATATATGCAGTGCTCTAATCTGATTAAAATGATGATAATTATGAATGCCCACGGAAACGGTTTGTTCTTTGCAGAGCGCAATTTTGAAGATGATCCTGTACCTGCGGTATTTCTTGCGATAGATGAATAAAGCTTAATAGAACAAACGGACGGTTTTTGCCGTCCGTTTTTATTTATAAGGACGAAAATTTCTGCATAGTTGCATAGGAGAAGTTGAAAGTTTTGTGAAAAGTGTTTAAAATTAAAGTTTTTTGTGAAAAACACTTGTATATTTCGGGCAAATATGCTAAAATGAGAACAGAGAAACTTAATTGGTTTCTCCGACGGCTATCCGTCATTAAACCTCGAGAGGATGATTTGAATGAAAGTAACTATTACAGCAAAAAAACTCAACATTTCCCAGGCGTTCACAGATTATGCTGAGGAAAGACTGAACGCAAAGCTCGACCGCTTCTTCCCCGAAGAGGCAGAGGCTAAGCTGACGCTTGCAGAGCGCCGCGAGCAGATACTGCTTGAGCTTACTGTAAAGTACAACGGTATCATCTACCGTGCAGAGCAGGCAGCAAAGGACAAGAATGACGCTCTGGATGTTACTATCGATCGTATCATCCGCCAGATCAGAAAGCAGAAGACCAAGGTCGAGAAGAGCTTGCGTGCGAATGCGTTCGTTGACCTTGAGCCTGACGCAGAGGCCGAGGAGAAGGATTATGAGGTAATCCGCTACAAGACCTTCAACCTCAAGCCCATGACCGTTGACGAGGCTATCCTGCAGATGAATCTGCTTGACCATGCGTTCTTTATGTTCAAGAATGCTGAGTCGGGTCTTGTAAATGTTGTTTACCTCAGAGAGGACGGCAATTATGCCGTACTGGTTCCCGAAAACTGATGATTGAAAGGTAATTTGTTTTATGATTACAAATTCTAAGGTTATTGCGTAAGCCGGGAGGCTGCGCAAATACCTCTACGCATGACCTCCCGCGAAGTTCGCTTTATTCTGGGAGGAGTAAATTTGGAAAACTCATTTATCTGCAAGGCTTGCGGTGCTGTTGTGCTGCTGGACGGTGGCGGTACGGAAAACCGCAACCACTGTCCGAAATGCCTTTGCAGTGTTCACCTTGACAATGTCCCGGGCGACCGCGCTGCCGACTGTGGCTCGGTCATGGACGCTGTGGCTGTATGGGTAAGGAAAAACGGCGAGTGGGCTTTGATACACCGCTGCCGACGCTGCGGAGCGCTTAGCTCAAACCGCATCGCTGCCGATGACAGTCCGATGAAGCTCATGAGCATAGCGGCAAAGCCCTTGGCTCAGCCGCCGTTCCCGATAGAGCTTATTGACAGGATGACAGGTGAATAACGTGAAAAATCAAGATCCCCGAGAGTAGTCTCGGGGATCGTTTTACTTGTTCGGCTCTGTTACTTCGCAGTTTTCTATCGCAAATTCAAGCATCTTGTTGATGAGCTCGTTTCTGGAGCGATTTGTTTCGGCGGCAAGCTTGTCAAGCTCGTCGACAATGTCCTCTCTTACTCGTATCGAAAAGGTCTTATAGCCGTCCTCGCCTTTTAGTCCTGAGCGCTTTGTTATCCGCAACTTGTTCATTGTCATCACCTCATATTATTATTTTAACCTGTCTTATTGTATGATTATATGATAGAATTTATATAATATCATGAATATGATACTAACATAACAATAGTTTTGTATCAGAGAGTACGCGAGGCATTCTGTTTGTGCCAGTTGCCCAAAAAAACGCGCAAAAATTTATGCAAAATACCGCCCTTGTAATGTAAACGATTTACTGATATAATATAAGTACAGTAAAAAAAGCCGAGCGGTCTGGACTCGGCAAATATAAAAAACGGAGGAAATACCTATGAACTACGGTTATTTCGACGAACTCAAAAAAGAGTATGTCATCACCCGCCCCGACACTCCCTCTGCGTGGGCAAACTACCTCGGTTCTCCCGAGTACGGCGCTATCATCTCCAATAACGCAGGCGGGTACAGCTTCGTAAAGAGCGGCGCAAACGGACGTGTTATCCGCTACCGCTTCAATGGCGTTGCAAACGACCAGCCCGGCCGTTATGTTTACATCAAGGACGCTGACACAAACGAGTACTGGTCTGCTTCCTGGGCTCCCGTGTGCAAGCCCCTCGATCAGTTCAAGAGCGAGTGCCGCCACGGTACAGCTTACACTGTTATCACATCTGAGTACAAGGACATCAAGTCCGAGGTTACTTACTACGTTCCCAAGGATGCAACATACGAGGTATGGGCTGCAAAGGTAACAAACAACGACACAAAGCCCAGAAAGCTCAATGTTACAGGCTACTGCGAGTTCGTAAACGATCCTAACTATGAGCAGGATCAGGTAAACCTCCAGTACACACTGTTCATCACACGCACATACTTCAAGGGCAACTACATCCACCAGATGCAGAACGAGGTATACAACCCCAACAGCGGTCGCTTCCTCGGTCTTGCTCAGGCTAAGGCTGACGCTTTCTGCGGCGACAGAGATAGCTTTGTTGGCTCTTACAGAAGCTACGCTAACCCCAAGGGCATCGAAGAGGGCCTGAAGGGCGACCTCAACTACAACACCAACTCCTGTGGCGCACTGCAGAGCGATATCGTTCTCCAGCCCGGCGAAACAAAGGAGCTGACATACGTTCTCGGCGGTGCAAGAACAGAGGCTGAGATCAGCGCTCTCATTGCTAAGTATGATGTAAAGGGCACAGTAGAGAAGGAGCTCGCAGAGCTTAAGGAATACTGGCACTCCAAGCTCGCTAACCTGCAGGTAAATACTCCTGACAAGAACTTCAACAACATGGTAAATACATGGAATGCATACAACTGCTTCATCACCTTCATCTGGTCCAGAGCAGCTTCCTTCCAGTACTGCGGTCTGAGAAACGGCTTCGGTTACCGTGATACGGTTCAGGATATTCAGGGTATCATCCACCTCGCTCCCGAGATGGCTAAGCAGCAGATCATCTTCATGCTGTCCGCTCAGGTTACAAACGGTGCAGGTCTGCCTCTCGTTAAGTACACACATCAGGCTGGTCAGGAGAATCATCCCGACGAGGAGGACGAGAACACAGCTTATGCAAAGGAGACAGGTCACCCCAGCTATCGTGCAGACGATGCTCTGTGGCTGTTCCCCACTATCTACAAGTACATCTCCGAGAGCGGCGACAGTGCATTCCTCGATGAGGAGATCTTCTATGCTAACGACGGCGAGAAGGGCACTGTTTACGACCACCTCAAGAGAGCTATCGACTTCTCTATGAACCACCTCGGCAACCACGGTATGCCCGCAGGTCTGCACGCTGACTGGAACGACTGTCTGCGCCTCGGCAAGAAGGGCGAGTCCACATTCGTTGCATTCCAGCTAGTTTATGCTATCAAGATCCTCCGCAAGTATGCAGAGGAAAAGAACGATACAGATTACATCAAGTATCTCGATGAGATCGGCGCTAAGCTGGATGAGATCCTCTCCGCTTGCTGGAACGAGGACAGATGGATCCGCGGCTACAAGGAAGACGGTACTATCATCGGCCAGAGAACTGATCCCGAGGCTTCTATGTGGCTGAATCCCCAGTCCTGGTCCGTAATCTCCGGCTTCGGTACAAAGGAGCAGCAGGAGAAGGCTATGGACAGCGTTTACAGAGAGCTCAACACTCCCTATGGCGCAATGGTAATGTATCCTCCTTATGTAAACCACGGCTTCCCCGGTGCGCTGATGCAGTGCTTCAATAAGTGCACCAAGGAGAACGCAGGTATCTTCTCTCAGCCTCAGGGCTGGCTGATCCTTGCTGAGTCCAAGCTGGGTCACGGTAACCGTGCTTACCAGTACTGGACAGAGGCAGCTCCCGCTACCTACAACGACAATGCAGAGCACAGAGTGCTTGAGCCGTATGTATACGGTCAGTTCGTTGAGGGCAAGGATTCTCCCTTCGCAGGCCGTGCGCACGTTCACTGGCTGACAGGTACAGCTTCTACTGTAATGGTAGGTACAACAGAGGGTATCCTCGGTCTTAACCCCGAAACAAAGGGTCTGGTTATCGATCCCTCTATCCCCTCCGAGTGGAAGGAGTACACAATGGAGAAGACCTTCCGTGGCAAGAAGCTCCACGTTACCGTTAAGAACCCCAACGGTTCTGAGCACGGCGTAAAGAGCGTTACCGTCAACGGCGAGAAGATCGAGGGCAAGCTCATCCTCGACTCCATCCTCAAGGCAGAGAATGATGTAATCATCGAGATGTAATTTTTCAAAGCTATACAATTATCCCCGTCAGAGCGTACTTTGACGGGGATGTTTTTTACATTGACTTTTTTCACTTCTGATGATAAAATAAATACAACAAATTCATCGCGGAGGTAAGATATGGATAACGAGAACACGAACTGGGGTCAAAGCCTCTCAGGCGTTGTGATAAAG
>JAZQEQ010000349.1:0-6193 GCA_045539055.1 Oscillospiraceae bacterium
GCCCTCCTTAAGTCCTGTAAGCTCTGCGACCTTCTTTGTGATAGTACCTGTGATATCGGGCGACTCGTAGACCTTGCCGAGGAGTGCCTTATCAATACCGAGCTTTGTGAGTACCTCGTCAGACCAGCAGCGGTTGGGGATATCAAGAAGCTGCATACCTGAAGCATCAGAAACCTCAGTTGCATACTCGCCTGTCAGCATAAATCTGATATAATCCTTGGGAAGCAGGATATGACGGCACTTTTCGTAATTCTCGGGCTCGTTGTTCTTGACCCACATGATCTTAGCAGCTGTAAAACCCGTGATAGCAGGGTTTGCTGTGATATCGATAAGTCTGTCAGCACCTACCTTGTCAGTGATCTCAACAACTTCCTTAGCTGTACGCTGGTCGCACCAGATGATAGACTTTCTGATAGGTCTGTCCTCTGCATCAAGCATAACAAGGCCATGCATCTGACCCGAAAGACCTATTCCCTTTATATCCTCAGCAGCGACCTCGCTCTGACCAATTACGTCCTTAATCGTGCTTACAGTAGCGTTCCACCAGTCGAGCGGATCCTGCTCTGCATAGCCGTTCTGGGGTGTGTACAGAGGATACTCATAAGTAGAGCTTGCGACAGGGTTTCCGTCCTCAGAAAAAAGAACAGTCTTTGTACCCGAAGTTCCGATATCAACGCCTAAAATATATGCCATAATTCTACTCCCTTTCCGATGTAACAAAACGAGGTTTATGCCGTTTTAAACACAGGCTCATGATGTAAATTTCATCAGTGTAATCGTTATTATAATATAAATTTTAATATATATTTACCAATTTGTCAATAGGTTTTTGATTTTTTTAATGTGCTTTTGACCTTGACAAGCGCATAAAGCTGTTGTATAATCTTATTGTTACATATTTACAAATACGGAGGTTATTATCGTGAGTGATGAAATGAGCAAAACCATTACACTTGATAACGGAAGCACAGTTACATTCAATATCGGCGACATAGTACGTCATGTAAGCTGGGATTCTTTAGATGAGAACGACAAGTACCTGAACAAGCATCTGTACCGAGTTACAGGCTTTTCTGTTCTTCCCAAAGATAACAGTGAAGCTATCAGCGTAAAGCAGATATTCCACCCCATGCGCGAATATATGTACAAGGTATCACAGCTTCAGACGAAGGTAGACCCTGCAAAATACCCTGATGCAAAGCAGGATTACATCTTTATAAAGCACGATGTTCAGTTCTCGTCCTTTGCTGAAGTAAGTGTGCTTGAGGAGATACCCAAGGACATGATAAGCTACATAAGATTTCAGGAGGATCCTACAAGATCTGAGCTTTTCAAAAGCTACTATAAAAAGTAACAGCAAAGCACCGCTTCATTTCAAGCGGTGCTTCTCTTATTTAAGCGGAAGAACGTATTTCAACTCCCCTGCTGTTTCATTTTTCTTTTCGTAAAAACGAGTGCCATTATCGTATTCCAATACCATTCCAAGACGCTGCATTACCTTTTCGCTCGCTTTATTTCTGCTGTCGCAACGTGCAAACACTGCTTCAAGCCTCAGATGACGTGCAAGTTCTATCATCGCCTTAGCAGCCTCGACTGCATAACCCTTGCCATGGTGATCAGGATTTAATATCCATCCAAGCTCTCCTTGCTTCCTGTCATCTGAAAGATACAAACAGACTCCACCGATCTGAAGATCATCAAGGACAACGGCATACTCATAAAATTCGGGAGTGGATTTATTCCACTCGGCTACCGCATTGTCTATGAATCTTTCAGATTCTTCAATTGTATCGTTGGGAAGATTCATCATATAACGTGTCATCGCTCGGTTCGATGCATACAGATGCACAGTATCAATATCACCGGAGCAAAGAGGACGCAAGAGGAGTCGGTCGGTCAGTATCATTCGATAGTTGTACAGATCATCAATGAGTTCAATAGAACGGCGTGGTATAGGTTTTTCATCAAGTAATTGCTTTTCAGATATCCAACGATAATCAACTGTTTCGCCATCCTGCAAAGTTACTGCATTTTTATCCATATCAGTTAAACAAAAATAAACTGAATAATGGCTATTATAGCCACTATCAGGGTTACGCGCCTCAGTCACCTCACCAAGTAAAATAAGCTTATCAGCAACAACTCCGGTTTCTTCCTCAAGTTCCCGAAGCGCACCATCGTAAGGCAACTCGCCTTTTAATACCGAACCACCAGCGCCAATCTCCCACATACCGCCACCAAGCGGCTTTAATGGATCACGCTGCATGACAAGATAGGTTCCGTCAGTGTGCTGAACAATAACATCAACGACCCAATGATAAAGGTCAAAAGGCGGAGTTTCACCACGGACTATATCTCTGCCCGCAAGAGTTTTATCCGCATTATACCCGTCCCAAATCTCCATAAGATCTCCTTTCACAAGAAAATCGGGCAACATAAAGTTACCCGATCTTAAATTACATAGCAGCTACACAGACAAGCCCTTCAATATTATCGTTAAAATGCTTTAAGATCATATTCAGAGCATCAGGCTGTGCATTTCCGAAATCAATATGCAGGAGCACGACATTATCTTCATGCTCAAGCAGTTCGTTCACGACCGCAGCATAATGGATAGGCGACGCAGCGAACTCGTTATAAGATGCTATCGCATCACCCAACCCCTTTTCAAGCCTATCAACGTCTTCGTCTGTCAATGCCTTATCAAAGACAAGGCTAAAGATAACATCGGGATAGTCCTCAGGCTCAAACTGCAGATCAAAATATAAATCAAGTTCTGACATAAAAACCTCTGTTTACTCGCCGCAAAGCTCCTTATAAAGACCAATGTAAAGCTTAGCGGAAGCTTCCCAGCTGAAGTCTGCCTTCATTGCCTTTACAGCAAGCTTCTTCCAGTCAGCCTTGTTGTCGTACATAGCCTTTGCGCGCTGAACAGCATGGAGCATATCATGTGCGTTGTAGCTCTGGAAAGTAAAGCCTATGCCGTCATCACCAGCGTCGATAATGCTATCCTTAAGACCGCCTGTTGCACGAACGATCGGCACTGTGCCGTAGCGTGCTGCGATCATCTGAGCAAGTCCGCAAGGCTCGCTCTTGGAAGGCATGAGGAACATATCGGCACCTGCGTACAGGCGCTTAGCAAGCTGAGGATTATAACCGCGATAGAAGCCAACCTTATCGGGATATCTGTAGTGCATATCCTGGAAGAAGTTCTCATATTCTGCCTCACCTGAACCGAGGATAACTACCTGCATATCAGTAGCAATGATATCATCAAATACACACTTAACAAGATCAAAGCCCTTGTGATCAGCGAAGCGAGAGATCATGACCAGCAACGGAATACCATACTCAGGCATACCGAACTCCTCGAAGATCGCGCTCTTGCAGGCAGCCTTGCCCTTGAGGCTTCTTGTGTTGAAGTTTGCTGTGATATTAGGATCGGTCTGAGGATTGTAAAGATCAATATCGATACCATTCAGGAAGCCACAGGTCTTGTACTGCTTCTGAACAAGTATTCTGTCAAGGCCGTGAGAGAACCAGGGATCAAGGATCTCCTTAGCGTATGTGGGAGATACTGTTGTAACCTTATCAGCGACCTCGATAGCACCCTTCATAAAGTTGATATCACCATCATACTCGATGATATTGATATTGTGAGGGGGAATTCCAACGATATCACGTACGATATCAAGGCCATACTGACCCTGATAACCAATGTTGTGGATAGTAAATACCTGCTTGATATTCTCATAGCCCCATGTATTCTTATAGAACAGGTTGTAATAAACAGGTACAAGAGCAGTCTGCCAGTCATTGCAGTTGATGATCTGCGGCTTGAACTCAATATATTTCAGCATCTCGAGGATAGCGCGGCTGAAGAAAACATATCTCTCAGCGTCGTCATAGTAGCCGTAGAGACCGCTGTCGCGCTTGAAATAATGCTCGTTATCGATAAAGAAATAAGTAACTCCATCGACCTGCTGCGAGAAAAGTCCGCAGTACTGGCTTCTCCATCCGACAGGAACAGAGAAATTTGTGATATAGGTCATCTTTTCCTTCTGCTCAGGCTTGATCGTGTTCACATAGTAAGGCATAACAACACAAGTCTCATGACCTGCTGCACATAATGCCTTAGGAAGTGAGCCTGCTACATCTGCAAGGCCGCCCGAGGCTGCAAAGGGTAATGCTTCACTGGCTGCGTAAAGAATTCTCATAATTTTATCCTCCGAGAATGTATTTTGTATAATGCTATACTTAAACTATACCACAAAAGCAATAATTTTTCAAGTAGTTAATTACTTTTTTAAGCAAAAAGACGCCCGAAAACGAGCGTCTTGATGTTCAATTATTATTTTGCGCCAACATAAAGCGAAGAAGCGAGCTTATTTGCGGGCATAGTCTGAATGTATACCTTACCGGGGCCTGTAACAACTGTATTGAAGAGACCCTCGCCACCGAACAGCGCGTTGCCTATTCCCTTTACGGTCTGTATGTCCATTGTACAGGTAGCAGACATAGCAGCAAGATAACCAGTATCGATAACAAGCTGCTGTCCTGCCTGCAGATCATACTCGACTGTGTAACCGTCGATCTCGATAAATGCAAGACCATTACCGTGCAGCTTCTGCATGATAAAGCCTTCACCACCAAAGAAGCCTGCACCGAGCTTCTTCTGGAAAGCAACAGAAAGCTCAACGCCTTCCTGAGAAGCAAGATAGCCCTTCTTCTGAACGATGAAATCACCCTGGCTTACATCGATAGCCATAATAGAACCGGGGAAGCTGGATGCAATAGCAAGCATGCCCTGCCCACCCTCAGCTGTGTATGTATTCTGGAAAATGGACTCACCGGAGAACATCTTTCCGAAAGCCTTGCCTATACCGCCAACGCCGGTTGTCATCTTCATATTGGGTGTCATCCAGGACATACCACCCTGCTCACACATGATCTTTTCGCCCTGATCAAGATACAGCAGAAGGACGGGAAGCGGCTCGCCTTTGATCTCATATCTCATAATAGTTTACCTCCAAAAGTTTTTATGCTTAACGCACGATTTAATTATAAGATAATTTGTGTAAAAAGTCAACACTCGGAGCTATTTTTGTGTATTTTTACAGAATAAGAAACACTAATTTTATAAAATTAACAAAGCATTAGCGCGTCAAAAGCATATATATCAAAGTAAAATAAAAAGTCAGCCCCACCCTGTCGCCTATAATTAAGCTTGTTATTATTACCGAAATGTAAGAGCTCATTTTTACAATCCTGAGCCACAATTCGGAAAGCTTATATCTATCAGATATCAATGATATGATCTGACTGCCATCAAGGTCACCTATCGCTAAAATATTAAACAAACATATCACAGCATTTATTGCAGCGAATTTGTATGAACCAAATATAATTGATGCAACGAAAAAGAGAATATTCGCCGCGCATCCTGCAGAATATATCAATAAACTGCTTTTAAAATGTGACCGATCAATATTGCATCCTAGCTTGATACCAGCACCATAGAAACACAGTGATCGGATATCAACATCAAATATCAACATAGCAAACAGATGCCCGAGCTCGTGGATGATGCAGGCAGCAAATGACATCAGCAATATACCATTTTTATCAAGAAAAAACGAGAACGCCAATACAGCAAAAAAAGAAAAATCAAGCTGTATCTTAGTTTTCTTTACACTAAATTCAATCATATCAAATGATATTATGCTTGTCACCAAAATAGAACAGCCGCATTTCTGCGGCTGTATGATAATTAGTCCTCAAAAACGGCGCCGTTGCTTGCAGAGGTAACAAGCTTTGCGTATCTCTTGAGATATCCTGTAAGCTCCTTAGGAGGATTTATTCCCTTCGCCTTACGCTGTGCAATGATCTCGTCATCCACTAAAAGCTGTACACTTCTGTTGGGAATATCGATGTGGATCTTATCGCCGTCCTCAACAAAAGCGATAAGACCGCCCTCAGCTGCTTCAGGGGCAACGTGACCGATAGCTGCGCCTCTTGACGCGCCGCTGAAGCGACCGTCCGTTATGAGCGCAACATTGCCGTCGAGACCCTTACCAACGATTGCCGCAGTAGGAGCAAGCATTTCAGGCATACCGGGGCCGCCCTTAGGTCCTTCGTAACGGATCACTACAACACCTCCAGCCTTGATCTTGCCGCCGTGGATAGCATCACA
>JAZQEQ010000350.1:0-7548 GCA_045539055.1 Oscillospiraceae bacterium
ACGTTCCTACCGTCATCATAAATGGCGAGAGCGAAGGCTGCTGGTCTGTTGTCGAGGACTACGATGACGCTTTTGTTGCACTCATGGCACACGTCATGATGGATCACGGTGTTACCGACACATTTTTCATTGCAGGCAAAAAGGACGATGACCCCGTATCCGAAAGGCGTATAAACTGCTACAAGAAAGCACTCGCTCACTGCGGTCTTCCCTTTGACGAGAGCAAGGTGGGTTATGGCGAGTACTGGAACGACCCTACACAGGATATCGTGCGCTCGATGATAAGAAATGGGACTCTACCGCAGGCTATCTTCTGCGCAAACGACAATATGGCGTTCTCGGTATGCAACGAGCTTAAGAACCATGGCTACAGTGCGCCTGACGATGTTATAGTAACAGGCTTTGACGGACTACCCGAGGCGGAGCATTTCTCCCCCCAGCTGTCCACCTGCTGTGAGAACATGGAAAATGCTGCCCAGCTCACCGTTGACGCTCTGAATATGATCTTTGCGGGAGAAGCACCGCAGAAGCTGCTCAACAAATTTACAGCCAGAATCGCCGAGTCCTGTGGCTGCACAAAGCTTTGCAGCGATGATTTCCGTCTGGTTGCAGCTGATCTTCACAACACCATCCACGAGATGGAGGATCATGAGGATTTTGAGTACAACTGGATCGACCGTATGCTCGGCATAAAAGAGTTCAGCGATCTTTACGACAATATCGCAGGCTGTATGCTGGCGAATTCCTATGTTTGTCTGAACGCGGATTTCATTGCTTCGATACTTGAAAGCAAGCTTGAAAACAGGCACTCGCCTTTTGCTGACGAGCTTATCGTTATCCCGTCAAAGTACAATTCCAGTGAAGCTGGCAAAACAGAAAGCATGAAGCTTTCCGATATCGTTCCTTATGTTGATTCGTGGATTAATGACAAGTCCACATACATAATAAATTCCATCTACTCAGGAAACGACGTATGCGGCTATTACGCTGTAAGGACCGAAGATGCTGTTTTTAACAGGCATAAGATAAAGCGCGTACAAAAGACGATCAACATCTCCTTTACTATCGCACTTAACCATTTCAAGCAGGCAAATCTCAGAACGAGCATTGAAAGAGCATCTCTTACAAATCAGATCACAGGTATGCCTAATCTTAAGGGTGCTGTGAAATGGTTTGAGGAATTCGGCAAGGACCCTGCCAACCGCAGCATGATGCTGTCTTTCTCGGTATACGGTCTGCCAAAGTATACATATATCCTGGAGAACTACGGTCTGGAAGCCGCTGAAGAAGCGCTCAGACTTGCGAGCGAATCGCTGAAGATAGCAAATTCCATCGACTGCTTTGTGGCTCATATCGCAGATGACGAATTTGTTGTCATCAACTACTACTCCGACCCGAATGCCATCGGCAGCACGATCGAAAAGGCGACCTCGGCATTCTTCAGCCTTATCGAGGGCTTCAATTCCTCAAGCGGCAAGGAGTATTTTGTTGAGGTCAACTGCGGATGCATCGTACTCGACCCGAACTGGAACGGCTCGCTTGAAAGCTATGTAAAATTCGCAAACAGCGAGATGTACATGAACCGACTCAAGATAGGCATGGGCAATTCCGTCAAAGAGGAGACCGCTCCCAAGGAGCATTACAAAATGTTCAGCCTGCTTATCGAGAAAAATCTGTTCAATTATCACTTCCAGCCTATCGTCAACGCAAAGACAGGCGATATCTACGGCTACGAAGCGCTTATGCGTACCGACCCTTCTATCGGCATGAATCCGCTTGAGGTACTTGATGCTGCTAAGCACTACGGTCGTATGTACGATGTTGAGAAGGCTACGATGTTCAATGCTCTCGAGCGTTTTGCCGCAGAGCAGGAAAGCTTTGGAGACCGTATGCTGTTCATCAACACTATGCCCGGTCACCTGCTGAACGACAGCGACATTGAGCTGTTTACAAGCAAATATGGCGCACTGCTTGACCGCTGCGTTTATGAGCTGACCGAGCAGAACACTGTTTCTGACGAGGAGCTGAGCAGGCTTGAAAGACTGTGCAACAACGCAGGAAACGGCACTACACGAAGCAATATCGCGATCGATGATTACGGCACGGGACACTCAAACATCGTAAACCTGATGAGATATGCTCCCAAGGTCATCAAGATCGACCGCTTCCTCATTACTGATATCCATAAGGATCAGAACAAGCAGATGTTCGTACGCAGCACGATAGAGTTTGCCAAGATAAACGGCATCATGGTGCTTGCGGAGGGTGTTGAGACCTCCAACGAGCTCAGCACTGTTATCGACCTCGGTGTTGATCTTATTCAGGGATACTACACAGGCAAGCCTGCACCGCAGCCCATCCCTGCTATCGCTGAAGACATCCGCAGAGAGATCATCCGTGCAAACCCGATATACTGATACAACAAAGGCTCTCCGTTCGGAGAGCCTTTTTATTATGCTTTTAAAGGATCACTGCAAAGTAAGCTGCATAGGATACAAGCATCATTATACCTGCCCAGCGTTTGAGCATCTTCTGCTTATTAAGACAGCAGACGAGCAGCAGCACCGCAGCCGCGATCGCAATGATGGTGTCAAATATGAAGTTCTGTGCAAAAGGCACGGGAATTATCAGTGCAGAAAGACCTACAACAAAAAGGATGTTGAATATGTTGCTTCCAACGATATTACCAATGGCAATATCGGCATTCCCCTTTCTCGCTGCCATGACTGATGTAAACAGCTCGGGAAGCGATGTTCCGAGTGCAACGATCGTAAGTCCGATAAAACGCTCGCTCAGTCCGAGCTGAGCAGCTATCCAGCTTGCCGAGTCTACTGTGACCTTGCTACCGAGGATTATCATCGCAAGTCCGATAACAATAAATACTATTGACTTCCACGCCGCCATCTGCTTAGGCTTTTCCTCATCCTTGTGCTGAGCCATATCTTTCTTTGCTGTTATGAACAGATAAACGAGATATGAAATGAAAAGCGCGATAAGAATGATACCATCAACAAGTCCTGTTTCCCCGTCAAGTCCGAGCAGGAGCAGAACTCCTGTTATCAGTATCATAAATGGGATCTCATATCTTATAGTAGACTTGGCTACTGCCAATGGTACGATTATCGACGAAATACCAAGGATAATAAGAATGTTCAGAATATTACTTCCCACGATATTGCCGATCGTGATCTCAGCGTTTCCACTTACTGCTGCTGTAATACTGACCGCAGCCTCCGGTGCGCTTGTACCCATAGCTACGATAGTAAGTCCGATCACGAGCTGTGGGATACCGAACCTTGTCGCTATCGCTGACGAGCCGTCAACGAACCAATCCGCGCCCTTGATCAGCAAAACAAAGCCTGCAACAAGAAGAAAAATTTGTAATAACCAGTCCATAGTGCCTCCTGAAAAAACGGTGTTACCTTATGATCTCTACCTTTATAGTATTTGTGTTACCCGATTTTCCATTGATCTGACCGCCTGTGAGCACTACATTATCACCTGATTTAAGATCCAGCAGCTCCTTTGCGCAATTCACCGCCTGATAGAATACTATATCAAGCGAATTGTACTCCTCGCCGAGGACAGGGATAACACCCCAGCTAAGGTTGAGCTGACGCCACGCGCGCTTGTTTGTAGTGATACCCAGTATCTGTGCAGGCGAGCGGAAACGGCTTACCATGCGCGCCGTGATGCCTGACATGGAATTTACCACGATGCACTTTGCATCGACGTCGATAGCCATTGCGCAGGTCGCGTGCGATATAGCGTCAAGATTGCTGTTGATCTTGTACTCAGTGGTTGCAAACCAATGCTTGTAGTCAATATGCTTTTCTGTATACTCAGCGATCTCTGCCATGTTTCTCACAGCTTCAACAGGGTATTTTCCTGCCGCTGTTTCGCCCGAAAGCATCACGGCAGACGAGCCGTCATACACCGCATTTGCGACATCGGAGATCTCTGCTCTTGTGGGACGCGGATTGTGTATCATCGACTCCAGCATCTCTGTTGCCGTGATCACACGCTTTCCAAGCAGTCGGCACTTGCGGATAAGGTACTTCTGAATAGACGGTACTTCGACAAAAGGTATCTCGACACCGAGGTCGCCTCGCGCTACCATGATTCCGTCTGCGATGTCACATATATCATCAATATTATCAACACCTGCACGGTTTTCGATCTTTGCGATAATGTCGATAGCCTCGCCGCCGTTTGCATCAAGAAATTCTCTTACAGCCAGCGCATCGCTCTTTGTGGATATAAATGATGCCGCGATAAAGTCGACCTCATTCTCGATACCAAACAGCAGATCCTTCTTGTCATGATCGCTGAGATACTTGCCGCTGAGCACCTTGTTCGGGAAATTCATGCTCTTGCGGTCGGAAAGAACTCCGCCTGCGATAGTAGTACAGATGACATCATTACCGCTGATCTCATTAACCTCGAAAACAACGAGTCCGTTATTTACAAGGATCCTGTCCCCGGGTCTAAGCTCCTCGGTAAGGTGCTTGTAGTTTACCGATACTCTTTCCTGATCACCGACAACATCGTCAGTGGTAAAGATAAACTTATCCCCGTCCGAAAGCTCGATCTTCTTGTTCTCAAACGTCTTTATTCTATACTCGGGACCCTTTGTATCCAGCATTATTGCTATCGGAAGTCCGAGCTTCTCGCGCACGGACTTGATAAGCTCGATCGTCTTGCCGTGCTCCTCAAGTGTACCATGAGAAAAGTTGAGTCTTGCAACATTCATGCCCTTCTGACACATCTGAATGAGTGTTTCCTCATTGTTGCTTGCCGGTCCTATCGTACAGATAATTTTTGTCTTTCGCATATTGACTCCTTCTAACACATTTTAATTATATCATTGCCATGGCAAAGATTGAGCAAAGAATTTATCAGTTGTCACTCATACGGTATCCTACACCCAGTTCATTGATGATATAACTCTTTTCACCGAGCGATGTTCCGAATTTCTTTCTGATATTAGCCATATTCACCTGAAGCTTTTTTCTGCTTCCGTAATCGTTATATCCCCATATATTCGATATTATTACCGAATATGTAAGGACCTTTCCGCAATGCTCGGAAAGCAGAGCCACGATATTGAACTCGGTCTGTGTGAGTTTTATCTCATTTCCCCCGAGCGTTACCCTTCTGGCGGCATAATCTATAACAAGCTCGCCGAGCTCGAACCTGCCATCGGGAAGATAGCCGCTGTCGACCGTCTTGCGGGAATTGCGCAGGGCGGATCTCACGCGCGCCACAAGCTCTGCTGAGCCGAAAGGCTTTGTAACATAATCGTTGGCTCCCATATCAAGCGCCGACACCTTATCGCGCTCAGCCGTACGCGCCGACAGCACTATTACAGGCACAGAGGAAGCCTTCCGTATCGCCTTCAGCAGGGTCATTCCATCGCCGTCGGGAAGCCCGAGGTCAAGCACTACAAGATCAGGAAGATATGATGAAAACATCATCTGCCCTGTTTCGCAGGAGGTGGCGGTTATCACCTTATAATCGCTCGCCTCAAGCAAGGCTGTTACGAAATTCAGGATATTATCCTCATCCTCGACCAACAGTATCTTGTATTTATTATTCAATATAATCCTCCTCACAATCAAGCGTAAACCTGAACAGCGCTCCCCCGCGCTTGCGGTTTTCGGCATGGATATCTCCACCGTGCGCCTTTATTATTGCTGCGCACACGGAAAGACCTATACCGGAATTAAGCTTTGAGTCAGCCGGCGAAGCATCACTGCTCCAATACACCGTAAAGATAGAGCCAACACGGTCGGTCGGGATACCACAGCCGTCATCTGCAACCTCAAACACAGCCTTTCCGTCAATAGTGAATACTCGGATATCGATCGCTGTCATACCCTTGGCATGATGCGCTGCGTTTTCAAGCAGGTTTATTATCACCTGCTCGATAAGTATGGCATCCATAGGAATAGCCACGAACTCATCGGGTATATCAACATTTATCCGCACATCGGGAAATCTGATCCTGAATTTATGCAGTACAGAATCCATCAACTCCTCCAGAACAGTGGAGGATTTCAGTATCTTTACATTTCCGCCGTCAAGCCTTGTTACGGAAAGCAGATTCTCCACCATCCGCGTCAGCCACTCTGAGTCCTCTTTTATACCATTGAGCATCTTCAGCTTGAGCTCATCCGAAAAGCTGTCGTAGTTCTCCAGCATCGCTGAAGTAGATCCATATATCGTAGTAAGCGGAGTTCTGAGGTCGTGACCGACAGCGCGCAGCAGATTTGATCGCATACGCTCCTTCTCCGACTCAGCCTTGAGCGCCTCCTGATGCTTGATCTTGGTAGTCAGCGCACCTGTTATCACAGTAACTATGATCATTATAATAGCAGATACAAGGTTTTCCGGGATGGTGAAATTGAATTTGAAATACGGGAATGTAAAAGCAAAATTTACAGCAAGCATGCTTATCAGCGCCGAAGCAAGGCCGTACCAATATCCTTCCGTAAGAAATGACACCAGAAATACTGCCAGCACAAATATAGCAGGTATCAGTGCAGCGCTTTCAAATACAGTGTGCAGAACAAGGCTCAGTGCAAAGGCTGCACACAATACTATCAAAGCAATGATTACATTTCTTAATATGCTTTTCATAATCGCTACCCCCTGAAGCTTATGAAGCCCAAATCGAATTATATCATATCTATGGTAAAAAAGCAACTAAGAACTATCCACAATGCAAATATTTGCACACATAACGATCATTGTCTGTATAGCTAAAAAAAATCAACCTAAGGCTCAATATTTTTTCATAAAAATGCGAAAAATATCTTGACAAATGGGCTGTAACGTATTAAAATTGAATAGGATAAAAAAACCATCCAACAACAGAAAAGGAGAATCACTATGGAAAAAATTTACACCGGCAAGACTAAGGACGTTTACAAGCTTGAAAACGGCAATGTTATGCTGAAATTCAAGAACGACTGCACCGGCAAGGACGGCGTATTTGACCCCGGAGAGAACACTGTTGGTCTTACTATCGACGGTATCGGCAAGGCTAATCTCCAGACTTCCGTATACTACTTCGAGCTGCTCAAGAAGGCAGGCATCAAGACTCACTATGTAAACGCTGATATAGACAATGCTACTATGGAGGTTCTTCCTGCTACTGTTTTCGGTCATGGCCTTGAGGTCATCTGCCGTCTTGTAGCTACAGGCAGCTTCATCCGCAGATACGGTGAGTATATAAAGGACGGTACTGTTCTC
This sequence comes from Oscillospiraceae bacterium, assembly GCA_045539055.1. GTDB lineage: Bacteria > Bacillota > Clostridia > Oscillospirales > Ruminococcaceae > CAG-115. The sequence goes on from JAZQEQ010000350.1 coordinate 7,258, forward strand.
GAGGGTGGCTATGTAGAGTGCACATTCAAGAACGATGAAAAGGGCGATCCCCTTGTTACAAGCGAGGGTCTTGCGGCTCTCGGTGTTATGACTCCCGAGATGTTCCAGAGCATGAAGGAGCAGACACTGAAGATCACAAAGATCGTAGCTGACGATCTCAAGACTATCGGTCTTGATCTGTGGGATATCAAGTTCGAGTTCGGCTACAACAACAATGAGGTAATCCTCATCGACGAGATCGCTTCCGGTAATATGCGTGTTTACAAGGACGGCACTATCGTTGATCCCGTT
>JAZQEQ010000351.1:0-3299 GCA_045539055.1 Oscillospiraceae bacterium
CTCGCGACCTGCGTCGGTAGCGCAGATAAGCTCGTCAACATCGTCGCGCAGCATAAGGCTCTTTAATACCTCAAACTGCGGCGCGGTGCTCTCGGCAACCGTCCACTTGAACTCCTCGGGGAGAATGGGGAGGTTTTCAAACTTCCACGGCTTCTGGTAGCGCTTGTCGTACTCCTCGGGGCTTGACAGCGCAACAAGATGACCGAAGCACCACGATACTATATAGCCATTACCCTCCGTGAAGCCCTCGCCGCGGCGCTTGTTTGCGCCGATTACCTTTGCTATGGAATTGCCGACAGACGGCTTTTCTGCGATAACTAATTTCATTTTCTTACCTTCCTGAAAAAAACATTGCTTGCTGAAAAACAGCTTTTTTATTTTAGCACATTTTTCGGATTTTGGCAATAGGTTTACGCAATGCAAAAACAGGCCGGCTATACAACCGACCTGTTTTATCTTTAGCTTTCTTTTCTGGAATTGCGTATCATAGCTATTACCGTCATAACTACGCCGAATCCGATAAGTAACCAGTCTTTAAGCTCCATAAGCTCCTCACTTTACACGCGATCTTCTGATGGTAGTCAAGATATACAAAATGCAGACCGCAATTATAAGTACATCCTTAAGCATCGTTTCAAACTCACTTTCTTCCTGCCATCTTGATCATATCGCCAAACTTTATTCTGTTGCCGTTGTGCAGGATGATAGCCTCGTATACCTTTGCTACCAGCATCGCAACAAGCACTACGAACACTGCAAGGATAAGCACAGCGATGATCACCTGCGCGATATCCATAGTGCCGAGCAGCAGCGCGGAGGGAAGTGCAAAGGGCGAGGACAGCGGGAAATAATAGGAGAATATCTGTACAGGATTTACAGCAGCCGCGCCTGTTTCCATAGACTCAACGTTTGCGATGATGGGGAAGTATGCAAGGTACAGACCAACTACGCCGAGGATGGAGTAGGGCTGCATTGCCGCTGTAAGGTCCTCCATACGGCTCACGCTTGCGCCGACAAGCGCTGCGATCAGCGCAAAGAACAGGAAGCCGAGGATAAACATCACAAGGATAAGGATGATCTCAAGTGCGCCGATGTTGCCGACTGTGTTCTCGAGTGCCTCAACTATCATAGCACCCTCGCCTGTAAGCACCTCTGTGCTGTTCATCATGTCCATTATCTCGCCGCCGATACCAAACGGAGCTGTCGCCATGAATGCGCCTGCGCCGACCAGTATCATCAGGATGAACTGAAGCACCGATACAAGACCCATTGCAAGCACCTTGCCGATAACTACCGCAAGAGGTCTTACGGAAGTAAGCAGAAGCTCCATGACACGGGAGGTCTTTTCTGTCGCAATGGACTGTGCTACAGTCTGACCGTATACGAATATAAGCAGGAACAGTACCAGCGAAACAACGATAGGAACGAAGTAGTTGATAGCGCTCTCAAAGATGTTCCACTCGTCATTGCCTGCCGCGATCTTGGATGTGGTGATGTATCTCTGGGAAGCCGCATAGTTTTCGGGGCTGATGCCGCAGTTGAGCATATTACGGTAGTTCACTACCTGCTGTACCGCGATAGTTATAAAGTCTACCGCGCCGCCGTCAGCATCGGGAGAATAATAGGTCTTTACTGCATAGCCCATTACCACGCCATCGGTTTCCTGTGCGGATACCGATACCATAGACTCATCCTGGGCTGTGACAAGTCTGTCGATCATCTCGTCAGCGGAAAGCTCCGTCTGCGCTATCTTGAGTCCCATAGACTCAAGGGACACCATGTCCTCGTCTGTAAGGATATCACAATTGTCGTAGATATAAACAGCGCTCGTTGTGGAGGGCTGAGTCTCGCCGCCGTCAACAACGTCCTCCTCGCCGCTCATGAGAGAGGGCAGGATATTCGCGCCTGCCGCAAGCAGTGCAACGATAAGGCAGATAACTATCGTGCCGATTATGAACGACTTCGTCTTTATGTACTGTATAAAAGTAAAACCGAATACCTTCTGCCAGCCCTTAGTTTTCATTCTCAGCACCTACCTTTTCAATAAATATCTCATTCAGCGACGGCTCACGAAGCTCGTAACGGATAAGGGGGATATTATTCTCCATGATCTTGTTGAGCAGCGAATGTGCCTGCTGCTCGCTCTCTACATTATAGCTTATGCCGTTGGGAGTTACCTCTGTCGCGTTAAGTCCGCAGGTATTTGCAAGGTCTGTGATATCGCCCTCGCACTTTACGGTGAGCTTTACTCTGCCGTAGCCCTTCTTTATCTCATTAAGGTTACCCTGAAGCACTGTCTTGCCCTTGTTCATGATAACGATGTCGCTGCAGAATTCCTCGATAGTGGGCATCTGGTGGCTGGACATGATGATGAACTTATCCTTCTTTATCTCCTCGCGGATGACTGTCTTGAAAAGCTCCGCGTTTACGGGGTCAAGACCGCTGAGAGGCTCGTCAAGGATGATGAGCTCGGGGTTGGGTGCGAGCGCCGCGATGAGCTGTATCTTCTGCTGGTTGCCCTTGGAGAGCTGCTCCGCGCGCTTGTCGCGGTACTCATTTACATTCAGGCGGTCGAACCAGTAGTCGATAGCCTTTATAGCGTCAGGCTTCTTCATGCCCTTAAGTCCGCAGAAATAGATGAGCTGGTCCATTATCTTGTACTTGGGATAAAGTCCGCGCTCCTCCGCGAGGTAACCGATGGGCTGCTCCGCCGCGAGGAAGCTCTTGCCGTCCCATGTAACGCTGCCGCTGTCCGCGCTCAGCATTCCGAGGATGATGCGGATAGATGTGGTCTTGCCTGCGCCGTTGGTGCCGAGCAGAGCAAAAACTCCGGGCTTTGTTATCTCAAAGCTGAGGCTATCTACCGCGGTGTATTCGCCGTACTTCTTGACTATGCTGTCAACCTTTAAAGCCATGTTCTTTCTCCTTTTCATATACTTATGTATCAGCCGAGGTGTTCTCGGCCTAACTGTTTATGTGTTGTATATACAGTATAATCTGTTTGTGCAATTTTGTCAAGAGGTTTTGTGCAATTTTTTTAAATTTTTTTTAAAAAGTTTTCAGAACGCGTGTTTTTTCATATCCCAAGCAGCGTTCCTAAAAGCACTCCGCCTATAAAGATAGGTGCTATCCACTTTATAATAAACTCAAAGCTGCGCTGCCGTCTGAACTCTTTCCCCTGCGCTATCTCCTCCGACAGCACACGCGGCTTTACCACCCATCCGATAAAAATGCAGGATATCATCGCTACTATCGGGGTTATCACGGAGTTTCCGATAAAGTCGAAAAAGTCCAGCAGC
>JAZQEQ010000352.1:0-2861 GCA_045539055.1 Oscillospiraceae bacterium
GGCTGCTTCAAATTCAGCAATACAAAGCCTCAGACCCACATCTATGCCGCAAGGCTTATGGAGTGCGGTGCTGAGATAGCTCCGATAAATTATGCGATGTTCGAGCTTAAGACTCAGGGGCGCATAAAGCTGGAGCAGGAAGTGCTGAAAAACATGAAGTATCACGCAGACGGTCACATTGCTGTGATCTCCGTAATGCTTGATACTCTTGCTTCGATCGAGGACATCGACAGCGACGACGTTGGCGCAATGGCTGCCATACCGCGTCAGATCGAGGGCGTTGACATCGGCATCTCCATCAAAGAGAAGAAGCCCGGATTCTTCAAGGCTTCGCTGCGTTCGAGTGAGCGTGTTGACGTATCCAAGATCGCGCAGAGCTTCGGCGGCGGCGGTCATGCGAGAGCGGCAGGCTGCTCGTTTGAGTGCTCTTACGAGGAGACCGAAAAGCTGATAGTTGAGGCTTGCTGCAAAGCACTTCGCGAGGCAGGAGTCTTATGACAGGAATAATTTGTATAAACAAGCCGCAGGAGTTCACTTCATTTGACGTTGTAGCGGTAATGCGCCGCTGCTTCAAGACGAAAAAGGTGGGTCACGGCGGAACTCTTGACCCGATGGCAACGGGCGTGCTGCCGATATTTGTAGGCGGCGCGACCAAGGCTGTCGATATCATTCCCGACACTGATAAGAGCTATCGCGGGGGATTTCGATTAGGCTTTACATCAGATACACAGGATATCTGGGGCAAGCTTTCCGAAAGCGGCAATAATACCGTTTCTCGTGAGGCTGTCGAGGCTGTGCTGGAGCGTTTTCGCGGCGATATCATGCAGATACCGCCGATGTATTCCGCGCTTAAAGTAAACGGTCAGAAGCTTTGCGACCTTGCCCGACAGGGAATAGTGATAGAGCGAGAGGCTCGTCCGATCACTATATCAAAGCTTGAGCTTACCGGTTTTGACGGCACAGACGGCGTTCTTGAGGTGGACTGCTCCTCAGGAACGTATATCCGCACTCTGATACATGATATCGGCGAGGCTCTCGGTACAGGTGCTGTAATGACAAGCCTTTGCAGGACAAGAGCCTGCGGATTTGAGCTGAGTCAGTGCCATACTATCGAAGAAGTCCGCGAGGCTGACAGTGAAACGCTTAAGTCATGGCTGCTTCCCGTTGAGGAGGTTTTCGCTCCGCTGATGCGAGTTGACCTTGATGAAACGCAGCAGAAGCTGTACCTTAACGGAGTAAGGCTTGATGCCGACAGATTGTCGCAGAAAGTTCCGACAGGGGAAAGGCTGCGCGTTTACGGCGGCGACGCTTTTTTTGGTCTGGCAATGATAAACGAGGATAACGAGCTTGTATCGGTCAAGCGTTTTCCTGTTGAATAACACGACCCATAGGTGGTATTGAATTGAAAGATATAACTTACGGTGCCGCGCCGACAGAAAAAACGGCAGTGGCACTTGGATATTTTGACGGGCTGCATCTCGGTCATATCGGAGTTATCACGGCAGCGCTTAACCAGCGACATTTAAAGCCTGCTGTGTTCACGTTCAACTGTGACACTACGTTGCCGAAGTTCCACAATCCCGAGGATATCATTTCCTTTGAGAACAAGTGCGAGCTTATGCGCAGGGTAGGCGTGGAGTATCTCTACGCGCCCGATTTCGCTGAGGTCTGCGGCTATCCCGCGGAGGAATTTATAAGCGAGATACTTGTGAAGAAGCTTAATGCAGGCTTTGCGTGCTGCGGAAGGAATTTTCGCTTCGGCAAGGGCGGCAGCGGCACTCCCGAGATACTTAAGGAGCTTGGCAGAAGCTACGGCATAGATGTGGAGATCGTTCCTGATGTTTGCTATAACGGCGAGCTTATAAGCTCCACGCATATCCGCGAGCTTATCCGCGAGGGTAAAATAGAGCAGGCGAATACGCTGCTTGGCTATGACCTGTGGTACAGGCTGCCTGTCATCCACGGAAACCACATCGGAAAGACGCTGGATTTCCCGACGATAAATCAGATAATACCCGAAACGAATATCATTCCGCGCTACGGCGCATATAAAAGCTTTGTTGATATCGATGGCAAGCATTACCGCGGTATCACCAATATCGGAGTAAAGCCCACCGTAGCCGAAAGGCACGATGGCAGCGGCGCTGTCATGGAAACGCACATAATCGGCTTTGACGGCGACCTTTACGGGCAGAACATCTCCGTTTCGCTCGTAAGCTTTATAAGACCCGAGCAGAAGTTCGCGACACTGGACGAGCTTAAAGATCAGCTTTCTCTCGACAGGGAAGAAGCATTGAAATAAACGAAAGGAGCCAATAAAATGGCAACAGTAAGAACACGTTTTGCGCCCTCTCCCACAGGCTATATGCATATAGGCAACCTCAGAACGGCGCTTTATACTTATCTTATCGCTAAAAAGCAGAACGGTACATTTATCCTGCGTATCGAGGATACAGACCGTGAGCGTTATGTTGAGGGTGCGACAGATGTTATCTATAAGACCCTGCGCGACTGCGGACTTAACTGGGACGAGGGTCCCGATGTCGGCGGCGAGTACGGCCCCTACATTCAGAGCGAGCGTATGGGAATGTACAAGGAGTACGCAGAGAAGCTGGTTGAAACAGGCAATGCTTATTACTGCTTCTGCGACAAGGCTTCCGATGACTCTGATGATGAGCAGAAGCCTCTCGGTGCTGCTTCGCTCAATCGCTGCGGCTGCCGCGATTGCTCCTTAGAGGACGCTAAGAAGCGTATCGCTGACGGTGCGGTTGCTGTTATCCGTCAGAAGATCCCTACCGATGGCACAACAACATTCCATGACGAGATCTACGGCGATATCACAGTTGACAATGCAGACCTTG
>JAZQEQ010000353.1:0-25192 GCA_045539055.1 Oscillospiraceae bacterium
GATACGCTCGGGGAAGTTCATCCACTACACCGATTTTGGGGTGAACTGGCGCACCGAGGCTGACGACGGCAGCAAGACAGGCTATAAGTACAACGACTTTTCGGGCTGCTACGTCATAATGATATTCGAGAAAAAGGTGCATTTCGGGCGCTTTAAAAACTACGATAATATCTACATCGGGCAGTCGGTGAATGTCTGTCAGCGCGTGCATAATCATTTCAGCGGCAAGGGCAAGGGCGACGTTTATGCTGATATCAAGTACGGCATGGAGGCTTATGTAAGGATAATCCCGTGCAAGGTGAAAAAGCTGAATGATATGGAAAAGAAGCTGATAGACGCTTTCCATGCGACGGAGTCCTACAACAGGACCAAGGGCGGCGCGAAGATTACGAAGAAGTGACGGCAGGAATGGAATTTACGGGGTAAAAGTATGAGAATACTATTTTTGATCGTCGGTATTGTTTGCGTGATTGCCGGTGTTTTGTTCTTGTTGTTTGCTGCACTGAATCGGCACGGGTATTATAATCTGCTTGACGGTGAAGGGGATATCTACACCAGACTGCGCCGAAGAATGATCGTTTCCTTTGCGGTTGGAATCGTTCTTGCGGTTATTGGAATAGTCTGCATTATAATTTACTCTGTATTGTAAAAAAGGAGAATCTATGAAAATATATGAATTTCCCCTCGGCGCACTTCAGACCAACTGCTACGTTCTTGAGGGCGAGGACAGCAAGGCTGTCGTGATCGACCCTGCGTCATCGGCTGAGGTAATAAGATTTCTGAACAGCAAAAACCTCACGCTCGGCGCGATAGTACTTACGCACGGGCATTTTGACCACTTTGCAGGTGTGCCTGAGCTGAAAAGGCGCACCGATTGCGAGGTCATCGGCACAAAGCCCGATGAGGAGATGTTTAAGAGTGCTGCAAAGAGCTGGGCGGATTTCATGCCGTATATGGAGTTCGAGCCTGTGACGCTTGACAGAAGCTTTTCGGACGGTGAGGAGTTCACGGTCTGCGGCATAACATTCCGCGTCATGGCAACTCCCGGACACACTGCGGGAAGCTGTCTGCTGTTCGTTGATGACGTTATATTCGCGGGCGATACGATATTCTGCGGCTCTATCGGCAGAACAGACGGCTACTCTGCAAGTGGCGCGGAGATGCGCAGGTCGCTTGACAGGATAGCGGCTATCGAGGGCGATTACCGCATCTACAGCGGTCACGGCGAGCCTACGACCCTTTCATTCGAGAAAGAAAACAATCCGTTTATGTAATATTCGGGGGCGCTTTGCGTCCCTGTTATTGTTGAGGAAGCTATGACGTTAATATTTTCAGACCACAAATTCCAGTACGAGATAGAGCGCCTTTTCCGCGCGTTCTTTCCGCCAATAAAGATAGCGCTTTCAACGGACAAAGCTGATGCCGTGGACGAATACTGCCTGACACAGCGTTGCTTTGACGGAGGCGAAGCTGTGCTTTCTGTAAGACTCTGTGCTGACAGAAAGGATATCTGCCGTGAGCAGCGCGTATCTGCTGATACTCCCGAAAAGGAGCAGGAGCGTGTTATGTCGGTGCTGCTTTATAAGGTGCTGAGCGAGTATACGGGCACTGAAATTCCGTGGGGTATACTGACTGGCGTCCGACCTGTAAAGGTGCTGTCGAAGCTGGATGATAGCGAAGCACAGGAAAAGCTGCTTGTAAAGCCGGAAAAGCTTTCGCTGGCAAGGGCGATAGACGACATTCAGCGGCCGATGATAGCGGCGATACCCAAAAATTCCTACAGCCTTTACGTTTCGATACCGTTCTGCCCGACGAGGTGCAGCTATTGCAGCTTTGTATCGCACTCGGTAGACAAGGCTGCGGCTCGAATGGACGAGTATGTTGACCGCCTTATCGATGAGATGAAGCAGACCGCGGATGCTGCGAATAAGCTTTCGCTCCGACTTGATACGATATATTTCGGCGGCGGAACTCCTACAACGCTCTCGGCGGAGCAGCTGAAAAGGCTGTTTGCAGCGCTTGATATGTTTGATCGCAGCCATGTACGGGAGTTTACTGTCGAAGCAGGCAGACCTGATACCATAACGCGCGAGAAGCTGCTGGCAATAAAAGAGGCTGGCGCGGACAGGATATCGGTAAATCCGCAGACCATGCGTGACAGCGTGCTTGAAGCGATAGGCAGACGGCACACAGCAGCACAGACCGAGGAGGCTTATAGCCTTGCGCGGGAGGTGGGCTTTAATTGCATAAACATGGACCTTATCGCAGGGCTTCCGACGGACGATGTGGAGGGCTTTAAGTACAGCCTTGACAGGGTCATAGAGCTTCGTCCCGAGAATGTCACGGTGCACAGTCTATCGCTCAAGCGTGCCGCAACGCTGTTCCATGAACAGGACAGAAAGACTATGGGCGGTGCGGCTGAGATGATAGACTACACCCATGAGCGGCTTCAGGGCGCAGGATATCTGCCTTATTATCTGTACAGGCAGAAGAATACTGCTGACAATCAGGAGAACACAGGCTATGCAAAGCGAGGCACGGAAAGTCTTTACAATATGTACATCATGGAGGAGCTGCAGACCATCCTCGCGGTGGGCGCGGGCGCATCAACAAAGCTTGTGGATACCGAGGGCAGCAGGATAGTGAGGTTGTGCAATCACAAATTCCCGTATGAGTATTTGGATAGATTTGATGATATAAAAACCAAAAATGATGCAATTTTTGACTTTTTTGCATAAAAAGAGCGCGTAAACGTTTGCAATAGTTGACAAATGACGATTTTTGGTATATCATATAAATACAGCGGAATGTGGCTCCGTTTGTAAAAAAATAATTGATCAGGAGTAATAGATATGGATATTTTGAAGACACTTTGGCCCCTTTCCTACAAGAAGTCTGATACTGTAAATAACCTTGTTATCGGCATTATCATTTATGTACTTATCGGCATCGTTGCTGGTGCTCTCATCGGTCTGCCCGGTATGCTGCTCGGCGGTATTCCCGTTGTTGGCACTATCCTTTGCTGGGTACTCGGCATCATCGGCAGCCTTGTAGGTCTGTACACACTCGCAGGAATCGTTATCCTTGTTCTGCTTTATCTCAAGATAATGAAGTAATCAGAAATAAGCAAACTAAAAGGCTTCCTTTACGGGAAGCCTTTTTATTGTATTACGAAAACCCCCGGCTGTGCCGGGGGTTCCAAAAAGCTTTAGCGATAAGTAGAAAAAAGGAACCTCCTTCTGATATAATGGAGGTGCGGTCTGGCAACTGCACAACCAAAAAGAAGGAGGAAGTCATATGAATGACAATAATAGTTTAGCACATACGAGTTGGAATTGCAAGTATCACATAGTATTTGCACCAAAATATCGAAGAAAAATATTATTAAACCAGAACGACACCGTTGGGAAGAATGCGAAAAGAATAGCGGAGTACATACAAAATCAGTTGAAAGAAGACCAATTGAGCGACCAGATGACGCTGAGGGAGTTTGAAGACCCGTTTACGGGTAGCAGGTAACAATCTTTCGCAGGTGTCAGACCGTATTTGCGTCTTCAGACGCATGCTAGAAAGTAGCCTTTCAGGCGTTAAAAGAAAAGCCACCGGCTACGCCGGTGGATCTTTACTTTGCTATAAAACAAAAAGCCGATGCTTTACACATCGGCTTTTATTAAGTATCGTTTTATTACTTCTTCTTCTTTTTGAGGAAGTCGAAAACAACTACTCCTATACCAGCCAGCAGAAGGATGATACCGAATACAACAAGACCTGTGCCTGTTCCGGGCTGACCGAAAGCCATCAGGAGCTGGGACTCAAGGCTGCTGTTCTGAACTGCGCCGATGATGAGTAAGATAAGACCTAATACTGCTGCGATTGCGCCGCCGATAAGTAACATTATAATTACCTCCAAAATTTTATTGCACAAGCTTTGCCAGTGCTTATACAAATTATATTACAAATTCAGCCATAAGTCAAGGTTTTGCCCCAAAAAACGACATTTTAAATTTTTTTAAAATTTTTTTCGAAAAACGCTTGACAAATCAAAATCCTTGTGATATAATATACTAGTCGTCAGGACAAAAGAAAAATACAAGCTGGTGTAGCTCAGTTGGTAGAGCAGCTGATTTGTAATCAGCAGGTCGGGGGTTCGAGTCCGTCCACCAGCTCCAATTTTTTCTTAACAACTTAATATGTATGGGAGCGTTCCCGAGTGGCCAAAGGGGGCAGACTGTAAATCTGTTGCGTTTCGCTTCGGTGGTCCGAATCCACCCGCTCCCACCAAACCTCGCTTTTTAAGCGAGGTTTTTATTTTTGGAGGTGCTTGAAATGGGCATTGAGCGCGAAAGTAAAAGTATAATAACGATGATACGCAATGCTGATTTTTGCGAAGCGCTCACTTGTTTGAAGCGGTTAAGCGAAGCTGAGCAGAGGGATATAATACTCGAAGAGGCAGCGGTGACTGATGATATATGTGTACTTGGTTTTGTTGAGTTCTTGGTTTCGCAAGATAACACCTATTTTAGTCATGCGTTGGCGGCTGAAGCATATATTCAGATGTGTCATATCGAGGGCGCGTACAAATTAGCTTTGTTTCATGCATGGGAAATGCATAAATTAAAACCTGATATAGAAACGAAAAAATTTTTGCTGTTCTTTTATGGTATACCTGAACAGTTGTTGCCATTAGAAAAAGCGCGGCAGATCGCACAGGAGATACTTGAGAGTGAACCTGAATATAACCCTGCTTTGGAAATAATGAGTTGTCAATAAAGCTTTATGAATTGCAATTTTGCTTGACAACAACGAAAATCCATGCTATACTAATAAAAGTTGTAAAGGCTGTGACAAGAAACAGTAGATATCGCGGATACTCCAGAGAGGCGGCGCTTGGTGCGAGCCGCTGTTGAAGCCTTATCGAACCCGTCTTTGAGCCTCGCCCCGAACTGCCTAAGGCACAGTAAGCGGCGACGGTGCCCACCGTTATCGGGAAAGAGTGCGGAGCGCTGCTCCGAATTCAGGTGGTACCACGGACTTATGTACAGTTCGCCCTGAGCCTAGATTTAGGCTCGGGGTGTTTTTATTTCACAAAATAACGGAATCGTAGGGCGGGATGCCCTCATCCCGCCGCTGTCGGTGGGGGAGCTCCTGCCTGCTTCCGTAAAGAAAGGATAAAACTATGAAACTTGACAAGCTTGTAGGCGATCGTTTTAAGGAGCGCCCCTCTGACTGCAACATCGACAGCCATGCGCTGATGGTAAGAGGCGGCTATATGAAGTACGTTGCAAACGGTATCTTCTCCAGCTATATGCCTTTAAAGAGAGTAACACGCAAAATCGAGCAGATAATCCGTGAGGAAATGGACGCTATCGACGGTCAGGAGGTAATGTTCCCCGTTGTTATGCCCGCTACCATGTGGCAGGAGTCGGGTCGTTATGAGAGCATCGGCAGCGAGCTGCTTCGTTTCTCTGACAGAAACAAGGCACAGATGGTGCTTGGTATGACTCATGAGGAGGCTGCGGTGCACCTTGTTCGCGAGTACGCAAACAGCTACACAAAGTACCCCTTTATGATCTACCAGATCCAGACCAAGTTCCGTGACGAGGCTCGTCCCCGCGGCGGTCTTATCAGAGTGCGCGAGTTCACAATGAAGGACGCTTATTCCTTCCATACCTCTCAGGAGGATCTTGAGGAATATTACTACCGCTGCCATAAGGCTTATGAGCGCGTTTACGCGAGAGCAGGCATCCCCGAGGTCATTTCCGTTGCATCTGACAGCGGTATGATGGGCGGCAGCATCTCGCACGAGTTCATGCTGCTCACACCTATCGGCGAGGACAGCATTGCTATCTGCAAGAAGTGCGGCTATCGCGCTAATATGGAGGCTGCCGAGAGTATCATCGAGAACACACGCGATGCTGTTTCCGAGGAGCTGAAGGAGGTATACACCCCCAATATCCACACTATTGAGGAGATCTGCGACTTCTTAAAGACTCCCACAGACAAGAGCTGCAAGGCTGTTGTGTACCAGAGAAATTCCGATGATCACTACATCGTTATCTTCATCAGAGGCGATCTTGACATAAACGAAACAAAGCTGACAAATCACCTCGGCTATGATGTTCACCCTGCTGTCATCACAGAGGAGTGCGGACTCAACGCAGGCTACATCGGCCCTGTTGGACTTAATGTAAACGGCGGCTGCACAGTGCTGTACGACAAGTCCCTTATGAACACGAACAACCTCTCCTGCGGTGCAAACAAGGAGGAGTATCACTATACAGGTCTTGATATCGCACGCGATATCGGCGAGGTGGAGTACCTTGACCTTGCAAAGATCATCGACGGCGGTATCTGCCCCGAGTGCGGCGCTCACGAGATAAGCATCTCGCGCGGTATCGAGGTGGGCAACATCTTCCAGCTCGGCACAAAGTACTCCAAGTCCATGGGCATGACTTATCTTGACAAGGATGGTAATACCCAGACTCCCATCATGGGCTGCTACGGTATCGGCGTAGGACGTCTTGCGGCTTCTGTATGCGAGGCTCACCACGATGATTACGGTCCCATCTGGCCTATGGCTATCGCTCCCTGGCAGGTGCACATCTGCGCAGTAAGAGCTGACGATGCCGAGGTAAAGGTTAAGGCTGACGCACTGTACAACGAGCTTCAGGCTCGCGGTGTTGAGGTCATCTACGATGACAGAGCGAATGTAAGCGCAGGCGTAATGTTCTCCGACGCAGACCTTCTCGGATGCCCCATCAGGCTCGTAGTAAGCCCCAGAAACCTCAAGGACGGCGTTGTTGAGGTAGCGGCAAGAGATAAGAGCTTCAGCGAAAAGCTTGCTCCTGAGGCTGTTGCTGACAGAGTTCAGGCTATCATCAAGGAAATGCTGACAGTTAAGGAATGATCAAAACTCCCGCGGAGCAGTCTGCGGGAGTTTTTCTTGACAAGATATATTACTGGTGATATAATTTGTAAAAGGAGGGTGCGAATATGAAGGTGGTATTATGTGCGGCTATAACTTCGATTTTGGTTTGTTTAGCGGTTTGTGTTTGTTATGCAGGCGATGATGAAAATACCGATTCTGCATCTTCTTACGATGTGGCTGCTGATGACGTTAATGTCGAGACAGCAGAAATAGATCTGAATGATATTGATTGGTCACAGATCGATGATATCGAGGCGTTTGCCGAGGAGCATGGATTGTCTATCGGTGTTCATCATGCTGATAATATTATTTGTACGGGTGATGGGACTCATGATGTTGAAAAATATGAGCACGAAAGAGAATATATAGAGGAACTTTTGGCGGAGCTTGAAACAGGCGAATGTATCGTGTATTATCCTTCCACCAGTGAAATGGTAATAGAATGAGTTGCATATAAAGGAAAAATCAGGACATAATATTCCCAAAAACCGAAAGGAGAATATTATGGATATCAAGGGAACAAGAACAGAGGCTAACCTCATGTCGGCATTTGCAGGCGAAACTCAGGCGCGAAGTAAATACGACTACTTTGCAAAGGCGGCGCAGAACGAGGGCTTTGAGCAGATAGCGGCTATCTTCCGCGAAACAGCGATGAATGAGATGGCTCATGCGTATATGTGGTTCGAGCTGCTTGGCGGCATCACGAACACCACAGGCAATCTTCAGAATGCCGCTTCGGGCGAGCATTTCGAGTGGACGGATATGTATAAGAAGTTCGCTGAGGAGGCGGACGCGGAGGGCTTCAAGGAGATCGCGGCGAAATTCCGCATGGTCGCTGACATAGAGGCGCAGCACGAAAAGCGCTTCCTGCAGCTTCTCAGCAACACTGAGCTCCAGCGCGTGTTTGAAAAGACAGGTGAGGAGATGTGGCAGTGCAGGAATTGTGGACATCTCGTTATCGGTAAAAAGGCTCCAGAGAAATGCCCTGTCTGCGGATACCCCAAGGCGTATTTTGAGGTCAGGGCGGAGAATTATTAAAAAGCGAAACGGTGCAATAAAATGCACCGTTTGTTATTCATCATCTTTTAAGAATTTGTATGCAGGTACCTCGAGGACGGTGGCAATATCAAACAGTGTGTCAAGGGAAATGGTACGATTGACATTTGGCGCTTCTACCGCTCCGATGAAAGCGTGATTTTTATTTATTGCCTCGGCAAGCTGTTCTTGCGTCAGTCCTTTCAGCTTTCGGTAATAGCTTATCTTTAGTCCTATTTTGCGGTGCTGCTCGTAGTGCTGCTCTTTCAATCTGCCACCTTCTTTCTTTTATCATTGTAACAGAATTTGTTGACAAATTGAATTTGATGTGATACAATATTTATTGTATATAAAGCAATAATTTTTTATTCGCAGTAAATAAAAAAGGACTGTGAAAACAGTCCTTTTATTTATTATTCAGCAAAGAAGCTTTCTATCGGCTTTTTCAGTATCTGCGCAAGTCCATATAATTCTATATCCGACACCGTGCGAGTGCCGTCCTCGATTCGCGAGATAGACCCACGGCAGATGTATACCGCTATCGTTTCCAGCCTGTCTGATAACTGCTGTTGGCTTAACTTCTGTTCTGTGCGGAATTTGCGCACCTGTGCGCCTACCATGTTCATTTTTTCACCGTCTATGATGCGAGCCATTTTATCACTCTCCATAACAATTGTCTTGACATAGGACAATTATTATGATACAATGATTTTAAAATAATCTTGTCCTGTCATAGGACAAAGTGAGGAGATTATGAAAGAAAAAACGGCGGTTTTTATTGGTCACAGCGAATGCCTTGATGTTGATAAGGAACAGCTTGAGCAAGAGATAATAAAATTGATAAATCGCGGTGTGAGGTCGTTTTTGTCGGGCGGTATGGGCGGCTTTGACAGGTTGTGCGCAAGAACGGTATACAGCCTGAAAAAACGGTATCCTGACATAAGGAATATAATAGTTATTCCTTATCTGAATTTCAAAGTGTTTGAGCCTGCGCTTTTTGATGCAAGTGAATATCCCGAATGCGTGGCAGCTGCACCGTATCGGGCTAAAATAATAAAACGCAATCGGTTCATGGCGGACAGTGCTGCGTATGCTGTCTGCTACGTCAATTATGGCTTTGGCGGTGCTGCAAAAACACTTGAATACGCCGTAAAACACGATTGTGAGATAATCAAAATAAAAAACAGACAACAGCATTAAACTGTTGTCTGTTTCTTTTATAAATACATTGCTATCCGCATGTATTCCTCCAGCATCCGCTCCTCCGAAACAGTCCTGTTAGCAGGGCTTGTGGAGGGCAGGCATATTGCCTCGGGAAGGCAATCTCCAAAGAATTTGCAGTACAGCGCGTGAGCCTTTTTGCCTGTCGTGAACACCGCCTTTATATTCGCTGTCCCGAATATGCGCGAAAGGTCATTCGGCTTTGCGTTTTTTATCGAGCTGTCCGACGCGCCCTCTATCTCGCAGCTTTCCAGCACGTCCCACAGGGCTATTCTGCGGCGCAGGCAGAGTGCTTTTCGTCCCTCAATATCCGAGGGCAGCGGCTCGTCCAAGACCTCGCACAGCATTCGCCAGAAGCGGTTCTGCGGATGCATATAGTAGAACCCTTGTTCGCGCGACTTTGGCGAGGGTATAGAACCCAGTATCAGCACTTTTGAGCTTGCGTTGAAAAGCGGCGGAAACTCGTGTGTGACGAATTTATCAGAACTCATAGTCGCAGCTTGCGGACTCGGTGCGGATGGACTTGCAGAAATCCGAAACCGCAACGTGCAGAGGATTTACGCTGTAAGCCTTAAGGTCCTCCATGCTGTCGAACTCGGACACCAGAACGGCGTCATAGCTGCGGTCGCTGGGGTTTATGTTTATGCCGACCTCCATTGCGCGGATCTCGGGGATCTGACCCTTAAGTGCCAGAAGTCTGTCGCGGAACAGCAGCATATTTTCCTGCTCGCCCTCTTTAAATCTCCACATTACGATGTGCTTTACCATAATTTCCTCCTTATGCTGCGTCAGCCTCGGGAACGTATGTTCCATCGAGGATAGCTGTCATTCTTTCTGCTGCGAGCTGTACACATTTCCACTGCTCAATGCCGTCGGGGTTTGTGAACAGGTCGCGGTCTGTCCAGGCGAGCACGCCGTTCCAGCCGTTATAATAAGCCCATTCGTAGCAGTCCTCGATAGGCTTTATATTCTTGAGCGCCTTAATGCCCGTGTGAGAGCATTCGCCGATAACTCGGGGCTTGCTCATGTCGATGCCGAACTCCTCTGCTGTCAGCAGGAACGGGCAGTTGAACCACTGCGACTGCCAGTCATAGTAGTGGACAGAGGTGAAGTCGATAAACGCATTTTCATTGTCATAGCGGCTTCTGAGGAACTCGTCCGAGCCGTAGTCGCCCTCGTATTTTTCACTGTTGTATTTAATTATAGCAAAACCGATAGTTACCAGCATATCATCTGTATTCTCGTGGATAGCGGCACAGGCTCTTGCGAAGTAGTCGCCGAGGCATTCCCATGAGATCTGACCGCACTCTGCGTTTTCGTAGACCCAGTCGGGCTCGTTTATAAGGTCGATGCTCCAGACGTAGTCATTGTTATCGTAGCGCTGACAGAACGGGATAACGTAATTCTCAACATAGCTGTCGATCTTGGCGGTATCCTGAAGCATTGCGCGCCAGCGTGTGTGCTTGTAGTTTTCGTCCTTGAAGTGGTCAAAGGACATGAGCGTTGCCATAACATATATTTCGTGCTGTGCTGCGAGGTTAAAGAGTGAGTCAAGGTCCTCCCAGTGCTTATCGGTAGCGCCCGAAACGAAGCCGTCCTCGCTTATCTCAACACCGTTGTTACCGCTGCAGTTTATCCAGATACGACAGGAATTGAAGCCCTTGTCGTGCATCTTGCTGAACACGTCATCCCAATAGCGTGCGCTGTATCCGCCGCCGAAGTCGTCCCACTTCTGCCACGGTGCATTCATACCGGTCAGCCATATCTCCTCGCCGCCGAGCTTGAAGGTGTTGTCCTCTATGTAGATGTTCACTCCGTCGTATGGCGCAGCCTCGGGAGTCTGCACATCTTCTGTGACGGTGGCTGATGTTGTGGTGGCACTTGTTGTGCTGTCGGAGCTATCAGCAGAATTGCCGCAGCCTGTCAGCAGTACACAGCCTGCTAGCAGGGCTGCAAGTGTTTTTTTGAGCTTATTCATTATTTCCTCCTGTTATGCCTTTGTATCAAGGTGCTTTTTTTCGTTGGTCTCTTTTTCAGGCAGCTTGGCATATTCCTTGCCTGAAATAAAGCTTTTATATTCTCTGTCTGCCGCGGCGAAAGCCCACTTGTCAAATCCGACACTGCCCGAGGAATCGGATGCCTTGCAGCTTGAAAGCGCGCTCATAGCGTTGCTCATGCCGATGCTTTTAACCTCATCGCGGTCGCGGCACAACAGAAGTCGTCGCTTCATAAAGAGCTTGTGTTGCTTTGCTGCGTGGGCTTTATTGTACATATCGGGGTTGTTTTTACGAAGATATTCCATTTCCTTTTCGGTTAGGTCATCGCCGCTGTCAAGCTTGGAGGTTATTCTCGCAAGCGTGATCTTATCTTCTGCCTGCTCGCTTTCTTCCTGCATCCGTTCAAGCCACGCCGGGATATCCTGTGTATCCTTTTTGGCAAACGGAGCTTTTTGTTTATCCTTTGTGTTATACAAATTGTCTGTGACCTTTTGCATCATGCTGTTTGTTTTTACATGATCGGCGATACTGCCCGAAAGCATATTTATCATAGTGCACCTCCTTTGTGTTTATAAAAAAGCCCGCTGGATTGCGGGCTATTATGTGTTATAGTGCTATGTACTGTCCCTCGGTGGCGATTGGAGCGATATCCAGCGTGAAATCGCTGCCGAGCTTCATGCCGCATTTCTGCAGATATGTGTTGGTGCAGGCATACGCGGTGTTTGGCGTGTTGTTCTCGCGGCTGAGATGCCCGAGGATAAGCCTTGTCGTACCGTTTTTTATCAGCTTTTCTGCGAAGCGCGCGGCATCGTCGTTTGAAAGGTGACCCACTTCGGACGCGATCCGCCTTTTTAAAATGGGCGAATAGTTGACGTTTCTGCGAAGCATATCCACGTCATAGTTCGACTCCAGCAGCACCGCATCACAGCCGAGCAGGTTCTTTTCGATCTCCTCGGTAACCATTCCGATATCGGTGCACACAGCGATGTTTATACCGTTGTGATTTATCTTGTACCCAACGCTTTCAGGAGTGTCGTGCGGAGTGTGGAACGCTTTTACTTCGAACTCGGCACTTTTGTAGCCATCCTTGAAGATATCGTACAGCCTGACGTTTTCACCCAACGGATTTTTCTCATTGCTTTTGAGCTGCTCTATTGTTCCCGCGCTCGCAAATATAGGAATATTCGTGTGTTTTGTGAGAACGCTAAGTCCTTTTATGTGGTCGATATGCTCGTGCGTGATGAAGATAGCTTCGATATCATGTATATCTGTATCTATCATCGACAGTGCGCCTTTAAGAGTTGAAAAAGCACATCCGTCATCCACAAGGATACCATGACCCTTTGTGCCGATGAATGTGCAGTTTCCCGAGCTACTGGAGCATATCGGGTAGATCCTTGCCATCAGATAGCCTTTCTAGTGGTCTTTTCAGCCTCGGCGGGGTCAGGCTCTTCGACCTTAACGATATCAGCACCGAGCGCACGGAGCTTTTCCTCCATGTTCTCATAGCCGCGCTCAACATGGAAGATATCGTAAATCTCAGTAACGCCCTCTGCACCCAGTGCTGCAACGATGAGTGCCGCGCCTGCGCGCAGGTCTGTAGCCTTTACGGGAGCACCCTTGAGGCTGTCAACACCCTCGATAACAGCAACTCTGCCCTCTACCGAGATGTTTGCACCCATTCTTCTCAGCTCATCAACATATCTGAAGCGGTTGTCGAAGATGCTCTCTGTCACCATGCTTGCGCCCTTTGCACAGGTAAGCACAGCCGCCATCTGGGGCTGCATATCTGTGGGGAAGCCTGGGTGAGGCTGAGTCTTTACGGTAGTACCCACATAGTCGCTGCCGCCGATAACTCTTACAGCGTCATCGAACTGCTCAACGGTAACGCCAATCTTTACAAGCTTCTGAGTGATAGGCTCGAGATGCTTCGGGATAACGTTTCTGATAAGGATATTGCTTCTTGTAGCGGCAGCAACGGTCATGAACGTACCTGCCTCGATCTGGTCGGGGATAACGCTGTAGGTCGTGCCGTGCAGGCGCTTTACGCCGCGGATCTTGATAACGTCCGTGCCAGCGCCGAGGATATCCGCACCCATGGAGTTCAGGAAGTTTGCGAGGTCAACCACATGGGGCTCCTTAGCCGCATTTTCGATTATAGTAAGTCCGTCTGCCTTGGTTGCAGCCATGATGCCGTTTATGGTGGCACCAACGGAGTTCTTGTCAAAGAAGATCTGGTTGCCGACGAGTCTGTCAGCAGTGAGGTTTACCATGCCGCCGTCGATGGTATAGCTTGCGCCGAGTGCTGCGAAGCACTTCAGGTGCTGGTCTATCGGGCGGTCACCGAGGTTACAGCCGCCGGGCATGGAAACATGGGCCTCATGAAAACGTCCGAGCAGCGTACCGAGGAAGTAGGACGAAGCTCTCATGAGCTTTGCCTTTTCGTAGGGTACGGGCTGGTTTTTCAGTGTGCGCGGGTCGATCTCGACAGTTGTCTTGTTCAGCATACGCACATTTGCGCCCATTTCTGATAATATCTGAAGAATGATAGTTACATCGCTGATGTTAGGTATATTTTCGATAACGCAGGGCTCATCGGAAAGGATAGCCGCTGTAAGGATAGCAACGACCGCATTTTTCGCGCCGCTGATGACTACCTCACCGCTCAGCTTCTTTCCGCCCTTGATAACGTACTTTTCCAAAAGAACACATCCCCTCGTCCCCTATATCGTGGGACTTTATTTCGTTTTATTTTAAAGTGCGCAAGCCGCACATAATATCATGTACACCGAGCGCAATGCATACGCTCGCACTCTATTATTATATCATATACTTCCCGAAATTGAAAGTGGTAGAGGCAAAAAAAATGTCAGTTTCATGCTTTTTGTAGCTTTCAACAAAAACATTGTTGAAAACTAGCATTTTTATCAAATCATTGCTTTATCCCCTTTGTGAATATTATTGACCCATGCGGCAAAAATAATCTTTCCGTAAGAAAAATCCTGCGTTTTTGAATAAAATAACGGCTGCGCGGAGGAGATTCCTCGCGGCAGCCGTCAGAGTAAAGCATTTGCGGTTTTAATAAATTACAGTAATGAGGTTGTTATTATCATCAAATGCAGCAAGTTCATAAATATCCATAGTTGTTTCATAATAAGGAATAAAATAAGCAACGGGTCGTTCTCCGGTGCAATATATAAAAGGCTCTGTGTCCTCTTCAGAAGCGATTATAGGTGTTGAATAAACGAACTCACAATTCGCAAGGGATTTAAAATCTCCCTTTACAATATCGCCAAGATAAGCCATTGTGAAAAAGTTGGGGAGCTTGCTAACAAGAGTATTGTTTGGGTCATAATCAGGGAAATCTCCGATAGGGGTATCGGCAAGAACAATAGTTTCCATCTCGTCAAGAACATAGTCGAAGCAAAGCTTATCGGGGTTTCCTCTGTTCAGCTCGAAATAGTAGGGCAGATATGCCACGATATCCCAAACTCGGATACCATCGCCGTTTGCAAATTCCTTGCCGGATAAAAATTCAACGTATGTAAGAGCAGTTCCGTAATAGTTGTATGCCTCCTCATAATAAAAACGAGTCCAGCCGAGAACACCGCTCGATTCGTCTCCTGTCCAGATACAGGCAAGCTCATCGTAATATTGCTCTATCTGCTCATGCGCGGAGTTTGTCTTTTCGGAAAGGTCGTCAAGAATGATGCTGTAGGACTGCTCGTCCAGCTCGGGGAAAAGCTCGTATGGGTCATTATAATAGCCGTCTACATCGAATTTATTTGTGTCATAATCATAGCTTTCGGACTTTTCAATAAGCTCTCTCGCCGCGATGTCCTCTGGTCTTTCCTCAACGACAGGCGTCTCTGTTGTCGAAGCAGTCGTGGTAGTTGCCGCAGTCGTCGCAGCAGCGGTGGTCGTGGTTTTTGTTGTTGAAGCGGTCGTGGTGGCTTCTGTGGTCGTTGCGGCAGTTGTTGACTGCTCTGTAGCAGATGTGGTCACGCTTTCGGCAGGCTCGTTTTCAGCTGCGGCGTTCGTTGCCTGTGTATCGGAGGTCGCGCTCGTTGCGGAGCTGCTGTCTGCACCGCACCCCGTAAGCGCGCTCATAGCAATAACAGCAGCCAGTATCAGCGCTAGTTTCTTTTTCATACTGTATACCTCACATTTCATAATGATATAAATGGTTTTACCAAAACAAATTATATCACAAGGGAGAGAGTTTGTCAACTATATTGATACAAATAATCAACTTCTAGTCATACAATAATATAGTAAACTATATTTGAACGAGAGGTGCGATTATGGTCAACTTTGGTAATACATTAAAAGAGCTGAGAAAAGGCATGGGGCTTACTCAACAGCAGTTGGCAGACAGACTCTGGCTGTCAAAGGCAACGGTCAGCTATTATGAGCAGTCGCTGAGATATCCCTCCCCCGAGATAATAGTAAAGCTTGCAAAGGTATTTCATGTTTCGACCGACTATCTGCTCGGGATAGACGAAAAGGAGCGTATCATCGATGTTTCGGGACTGTCCGATGATGAGGTCGCGGCGGTGCAGAATTTAGTGGATATAATGAAGAAAAACAAGGACTTCGGCGGCTGATGTGCGTTGAAGTCCTTTTGTTTGTTGGTGTTTCGCACAAAAACCAAGCTTCGGCAATTGACATATAGTCGTTTTATATTGTATAATCAATATATGATATTATTGAAAGGGTGTGTTGGTTTGACTGTACTTATCATAAGAGAAGAAATCGTATGCATACTTGTGCTGGTATTTCTGATCTGCTATAAGGCTTTTTACAGGGAAAAGGGAAGCGATAATACCTTTCTCAGGGTCGCGTCATTCGCATTGTGTCATGTTATATTTGATATGACCACGGTTATCACGGTGAATAATCTTGATACCGTGCCGTACATGGTCAATAAAGTGCTGCATATTCTGTTTTATTATTTCGGCATGCTGTTTATCATGGAGTTCTATAACTATGTGGTCAGGCTCACCATGCCGCATAATATGTTGAAGCGTCTGCGCATCATAGGCTATATACCGTTAGCTGTTTTTGCCGTATTGACTTTTATTCTCCCTATCGAATATGTCGAGGGAAACGGTACTAATTACAGCTATGGGCCGCTTCTTATCTCGGGCTATGCTTTTTTTGCCGTGTATAGCGTTGTCTGCCTTGTGCTGGCTATACTTAAAAGCGGCAGGCTTGACCGAAAGGTAAAGCTAGCCGTACTGCCTACAACGGTGCTCATGTTTGTTGTGATAGCAGTGCAGGCTGTAATTCCTGAGCTGCTGATGACAGGTGCGGGAGTTACCGTCGTGTGCATTGGTCTGTTCGTTACGGTAAACGATCCTGTCAAATCCTATATGGAGCAGGCGTACTGGGACAGTGCGACAGGCATCAGGAACAAGAACGGATTTAAAAAGCAGCTTGATTACATGGAGAAGAAATATGCCAAGAAAAAGGTGAATATCGGCTTTATCATCGGTGATATGAACGGACTCAAGGTCATCAATGACAACTATGGTCATGCGCAGGGCGACAAGCTCATAAAGGCGGCGGCAACGATATTGCTTGAAAATCTTCGTTCTGCTTACGGAGTTTACCGAATAGGCGGAGATGAGTTCGCGGTGATCTATGTTTCGCCCGACGACGAAACGGTGCAGGCTGAGATGGAGCGTGTACGCGCTGCATGTGAGCGCTACAAGGGCAGTCCTATCATGCTTAGCATTGCTATGGGCTATGCTTCGGGTGAGTATTCCGAGAACTATATGGACATCTATAACAAAGCAGACGGTATTATGTACGAGGATAAGCAGCAGATCAAAAAGCAGCATCCCGAGCTTTGCGGAAGATAAAAACAACGGCTGTGCAGATGCGTGCGCAGCCGTTTTAATTTGTCGCAGGGTTAAATATAAAAAACCATTGACAAAACGCGGAAATTATAATAAAATAAATATGTATTTTTTATTACAAGAAAGGACGCAACTAAAATGGCAAAGCTTAACGAAAACTTTTTCAATCTGAAGAAGAACTATCTGTTTATCGACATCGCAAAGAGAATTAAGGCATACACAGAGGCTCACCCCGACGCAAAGCTCATCAGAATGGGCATCGGCGACGTTACACAGCCTCTTGCTCCCGTAGTTGTTGAGGCTATGGAGAAGGCTTGCCGCGAGATGGGCGTGAAGGAAACGTTCCGCGGCTATGAGGACAGCGGTGCAGGCTATGACTTCCTGCGCGAGGCTGTATCGGGCTACTACAAGAGCTTCGGCGCTGACGTTCCCGCAGGCGAGATACACATCTCCGACGGCGCAAAGAGCGACTGTGGCAACATCATCGATATCTTCGGCGAGGGCAACGTTGTGCTGGTAACAGACCCTGCTTACCCCGTGTATGTTGACTCTAACGTTATGAGCGGAAACTCCGTGCTGTACGCTGACTCCAACGAGGAGAACGGCTTTGCGGCTATGCCTCCCAAGGACATCAAGGCTGATCTCATCTACCTGTGCAGCCCCAACAACCCCACAGGCTCTGTTTACACAAAGGCTCAGCTGAAGGAGTGGGTGGACTACGCGCTGTCCAATGACGCAATTATTATCTTTGACGCGGCTTACGAGGCGTTCATCACGGACGCTGAGCTTCCCAGAAGCATCTACCAGATCGAGGGTGCAAGGAAGTGCGCTATCGAGATCTGCTCGCTCTCCAAGACTGCAGGCTTTACAGGAACACGCTGCGGCTACACAGTAGTTCCCGAGGACATCATTCAGAAGAACAGCAAGGGCGAGGATGTAAAGATCGCGGATCTGTGGAACAGACGTCAGGGCAGCAAGTTCAACGGCGTTTCCTATCCCGTACAGCGCGGCGCAGAGGCTGTATTCACCCCCGAGGGACAGAAGCAGACAAAGGCTACTATCGCTTACTATCAGGAGAATGCGCGCATGATCGCCGCTACCTGCGACGAGCTTGGCATCAGCTACACAGGCGGCATCAACTCCCCCTACATCTGGCTGAAGTGCCCCAAGGGCATGGGCAGCTGGGACTTCTTTGATTACCTGCTGAACGAGATACAGGTAGTCGGCACTCCCGGCGCAGGCTTCGGTAAGAACGGCGACGGCTGGTTCAGACTGACAGCCTTCGGCACACACGAGGCTACCGCAGAGGCTATGGAAAGACTCAAGGGCCTGCTGAAGTGATTTGATTGAATAACAAAAGCCGCACTGAAAAGTGCGGCTTTGCTGTTTTATTCAACCGTAACAGACTTTGCAAGGTTTCTCGGCTTATCAACGTCGTTGCCCTTCAGCACCGAGGTGTAATAAGCTATCAGCTGTAAGGGTACTACCGCTGTCATGGGCGCGAGGATGTCGGGGCATTCCTCAAGCTCGATGATGTAGTCGGCAGCGTCGCTGTCTATCGAGATGCCGTTTGCGCATACCGCGATAACATACGCGCCGCGCGCCTTCATCTCCTTCATGTTGCTGATGGTCTTTTCTACGAGCGAGCGCTGTGTAACCACCGCGATAGCAGGCATACCCTCTGTGATAAGGGAGATAGTACCGTGCTTAAGCTCGCCTGCGGCATAGCTTTCGCTGTGGATGTAGCTTATCTCTTTGAGCTTTAAGCTACCCTCCATGCTGAGCGCGTAGTCAAGGCCTCTGCCGATGTACAGCAGGCTCTCTGCATTGACCAGCGTAGATGCGGCGTACTGCGACTTCTCTTCGAGCTTCACAGCTTCGCCTATGCGCTCGGGCATCTTCAGAAGCTCTGCCGTAAGCTCGCGGCACTTAGCCTCGTCGATAGCGCCGTTTGCAAGCGCTATGGAGAACGCGAGCAGATACATTACGGCTATCTGTACCATGTACGCCTTAGTGGAAGCAACCGCGATCTCAGGCCCAGCGAGGGTGTATATCAGCATATCCGCCTCACGCGCAATGGAGCTGCCCTTTGCGTTTACGATAGCAAGAGTCTTTGCGCCGAGCTCCTTTGAGAGCCTGAGCGCTGCAAGAGAGTCCGCAGTTTCGCCCGACTGAGAGATTATAATAACAAGGTCGTCCTTAGTGACAAGGGGATTTCTGTATCTAAATTCGGACGCGATATCAACGTTCACGGGAACTCTTGCAAGCTCCTCGATGATATATCTTCCGACAAGACCTGCGTGCATTGCGGTACCGCAGGCTACCACATGGATATTGCGGAAGCCGCGCAGCATATCAAGAGTGATACCGCACTCGCTGAGGTCGGGCATACCGTCTGTGATACGGGGGGTGATGGTGGTCTTTACTGCCTCGGGCTGCTCGTGTATTTCTTTCAGCATAAAGTGAGCGTAGCCCTGCTTTTCAGCGGCGTTCTGATCCCAGTCAGCGTGCATTACAGGTTTGTTCAGCTTGTTGTAATGCAGGTCGTAGATGTTTGTGCCGTAGGGAGAGAGCACAGCGATCTCGTTAGGCTCAAGCAGATAGTAATCGCGCGTGTAGTTCAGTATCGCTGTGACATCGGAGGCGATGAAGCTCTCCTCCTTGCCGAGACCCACGATGAGCGGACTTTCCTTTCTTACCGCGAAAACGGTATTTGGGAAGTCGCGGAACATGATACCCAGAGCGAAGCTGCCGCGGACATTGTGCATCGTTTCAACGATAGCCTCGACAGGGTCGCCTGTGTAATAATAATCCAGCAGCTGAGCCGCAACCTCTGTATCGGTCTGGCTTACGAAGTGTCTGCCCTTATCTATCAGGAAATTCTTTATCTCCTTGTAGTTTTCGATGATTCCGTTATGTACGATAGTGACGTTTCCGCCGTTGTGAGGGTGGGAGTTAACGTCCGAGGGCTCGCCATGGGTAGCCCAGCGTGTGTGGCCTATGCCTGCGTAACCCGAGGGTACACCGTCCTTTTCCATACGCTCGCGCAGGTTCTTAAGCCTGCCCTGAGCCTTTCTTACCTCTATATTGTCGTGGTCGAACACTGCGATTCCCGCGCTGTCATAGCCGCGGTACTCCAGCTTTTCAAGCGTGCCGAGCAGTATCTCGGCGCAACTGTTCTTTCCGACGTAACCAACGATTCCGCACATGATATTTTCCCCCTGATCTTTATATTTAATATTTATGTATATGCGCATCCTGCGCACAAAATGCTACATATTTATTTTACAGCATAACAGCGCAATTGTCAATGTTTTTACAAAGTATTTTCAAAATAATATCCCCCGCTTTTTATGGCGGGGGATAATGTGTTGTAACAATTACAGCAGCTTCTTATAAAGCTCTGTGATCTCCTCAACGGAGGTGTCTCTGGGGTTGCCGGGACGGCACGCGTCGTCGTAAGCGGACTGTGCGAGGAACGCGAGGTCCTCCTCCTTAACGATGTCCTTAAGGTCAGCAGGGATTCCAACGTCGATAGACAGCTGCTTAACAGCGTCGATAGCTGCCTTTCTGTACTCCTCCTGAGTCATTGCCTCTGTGCCCTTAACGCCCATAGCCTTTGCAATGTCGCGGTACTTCTCGCCTGTGCAGGGAGCGTTGTACTCCATAACAGTGGGGAGGATGATAGCGTTTGCAACGCCGTGGGGTGTATCATACAGCGCACCGAGGGGGTGAGCCATGGAGTGAACGATACCAAGACCTACGTTGGAGAAGCCCATGCCTGCAACGTACTGACCGAGTGCCATGCCTTCGCGGCCGTCAGGTGTGTTGTCGACAGCACCTCTCAGCGAGCGAGCGATGATCTCGATAGCCTTGATGTGGAACATATCGGACAGCTCCCATGCGCCCTTTGTGATGTAGCCCTCGATAGCGTGTGTCAGAGCGTCCATACCTGTTGCAGCGGTAAGGCCCTTGGGCATTGTGCTCATCATATCGGGGTCAACAACTGCTACGATCGGAATGTCATGGGGGTCAACGCATACCATCTTGCGATCCTTTTCAGCGTCTGTGATAACGTAGTTGATGGTTACCTCGGCTGCGGTACCTGCTGTTGTGGGAACAGCGATGATGGGAACGCAGGGCTTTGTTGTGGGAGCAACGCCCTCAAGGCTTCTCACATCAGCAAACTCGGGGTTGTTGATGATGATGCCGATAGCCTTAGCGGTATCCATGGAGGAGCCGCCGCCTACTGCGATGATATAGTCAGCGCCGCTTGCCTTGAATGCAGCAACACCTGCCTGAACGTTCTCGATAGTGGGGTTGGGCTTGGTATCGGAAAAGATATCATATACAAGACCTGCATTGTCGAGAACATCTGTGACCTTCTTTGTAACACCGAACTTTACAAGGTCGGGGTCGGAGCACAGCAGAGCCTTCTTGAAGCCTCTGTTCTTAGCCTCGTCAGCGATAGCGGAGATAGCTCCTGCGCCGTGGTAGGATGTTTCGTTGAGAATAAAACGATTAGCCATAGGATTTTACCATTCCTTTCGTTATATGTCGTTATATAAGCCGTGTGGCTTGATTACTTTAAGCTATGAACAAGCTCGCTGGTCTCTGCAAGCAGCTTGCGCAGCTCCTCGACCTCAGCGTTGTTCTGATCAACAGCCTCATTTACGCTCTTGAGCTGGTCGTTGATGCCTTTGATAGCCTTTTTGATATCGTTCAGAGTAGCCTCTACATCGCCTGCCTGCTTTGTGTTGCGGTTTGCGAGGGTACGAACCTCCTGCGCGATAACGTTGAAGCCTGCGCCTGTTGTACCGCCTGCACGCTTAGCCTCTATAGATGCGTTGAAGCCGATAAGTGTAAGCTGTGTGGAAGCACTTTCGATAGCCTTTACGATGCTGTCTGTATTAGCAACAGCCTTAGCGGAATTCTCTGTTGCGGCGGAGATCTCGTCGCAGACGGTGTTGAGTGCAGCCATGCTCTCCGTTACCTTGCTGATGCTTGCATCGATCTGCTCAAATCTTGCGTTGATCTCCTCGATAGTAGCAGAGCTTTCGTTGGAGCGGTTTTCCGCCATCATGCGCTGGTAACCTACCTGCGACAGTGCGTTAGCCATCTGATACAGCAGGTTAGCGGCAGCGTCTATCTGCTCCTTGGGAACGATCTTGATCTTTTTCAGTGCCTCTATGTAAGCATCGGGATCAACACCGATCTCCTTAGCGATCTTGCGGAACTTCTCCTCGTCGGGAGCTTCGGGGAGCACCTGACCGCCGATAAGCGAGCCGATGTGCTTGCCGTTGAGGATAATGGGAGCAGCAAAGTCTACCAGACCGCCGTGGCAGTAATAAACTGCGGGCTTTCCTGTCTTGCTGGACTCCTCGCCGCCCATAAGGTCGCACTGGTTGCAGCGCTCGCAGCCTACTTTGGAGGCTCTTGTAAAGTTCATGCAGAAGTCAGTGCCGTTGCTGAGTTCAGTAACGGAACCTGTGTCATCTGTTGTAAGCGCAGCCATACCTGTTGCCTCAGCGAAAGCGTCCTGAAGGCTCTGGAGCGTCTGTCTGTCTATGATATCGAGTAATGTGATGTTGTCCTTGTTCATAATAAGACTCCTTTTATTCTAAATAAAATCATAATATAATTATACAATAAATCCCTGAATAAATCAAGCTTTTTTGTGTAAAAAACAGCCTACAGAGTGATAAAATCCAATGTGAATTTTGTGCAGTTTGCATACAAATACACACAACCGACTGAATTGTCTAATTGCTGTTTTGCCTTTTACTATCCATGTTTGTGCACCAAAGAACAGCAAGCGATACTGTGATAAATGACGAAATTATTTTATTCGCCATTGCGCACTTGAAAAAAAGAGGGAAAAGCGATATAATAGTATAAAATGTATATTATTTCAAGGAAAGGATATGATGCAATGGAGTTTCTGAGCGAGCGCACGGCGTTCACGCTGCTGTCTGAAACAGTGGTAAAGGCGGGTGTTTCCCTCTTTAATGCTGTCAAATATATCTACATGATAGCAGATAAGGATTTCTATAACGTCAATATCAAGGATATCATAAAGATATCGCTCAATAATATTACCGATACCGCAGCCTTGTACAACACGGGAATAAAGCTTGACAAGGAGCGCTGTGCCGAAATGAACAGCCCCGAGTACGAGCGTGTGCTGGCGCTTATGGTGTATTCGTTTGCGGTGCGTCTGCCCGAGCTTAAAAACATCAAGACGCAGGGCGGATATCTTACCGACAAGCAGATAAAGACCATTTTTGACATGGTCATAGACAAGGGCGCAGGAAACTATGACAATGTCATAACGCTCGATTTTGAAGAGGTGCGCCGCATGGTCAAGGCAGGCAAGCCTGTTCCGACCTATGACGCAGAATGGTACAAGGGCTATATTTACACATATGTACCGCAGCTCGCTGCGATAACGAATAAAAATCTTCTGCTCTTAGGCAGTGCGGACATATTGTTTACTCTGTTCCACAGCTGTCTTGAGGAGGAGCTTACCCGTGTGCTTAATGCACTGTCAGCAAAGGCATAAAAAATAGTGAGGTAAAAAAGAATGAGCAAGATCAAGATATCTGCAGATACAGTATGCGACCTTTCGGAGGAACTGAAGCAGCGTTATGATATCGACACTGTTCCGCTCTATGTCACAAAGGGCGATAAGACTCTCCGCGACGGACTCGAGATATCCCAGAAAGAGGTATTTGAGCATTATCGTACCACAGGTAAGCTGTGCTCCACTTCCGCTGTGAATGTTGCGGATTTCACGGAGTTTTTTGGAAAGCAGCTTAAAGAGCACGATGAAGTGATCATGATAACGATAAGCTCTGAGTTTTCAAGCTGCTATCAGAACGCCTGCATAGCTGCGGAGGAGTTTGAGGGAGTCTATGTAGTTGACTCGCGCAATCTTTCTACAGGCGAGGGGCTTGTAGCTGTATCGGCTGCGAAGCTTGCAAAGCAGGGTCTTTCTGCGAAAGAGATCGTGGAAAGGCTTCAGAATGATATCATCCCCAAGGTGGATGCAAGCTTCTTTGTAGCGAATGTGGAGTATCTCCACAAGGGCGGACGCTGCTCGTCCATTGCGGCGCTTGGTGCAAATCTGCTGAAGCTGCGCCCCTGTATCGATGTTATCGAGGGCAAGATGAAGGTCACAAAGAAATATCGCGGCAACATGGAGAAATGCCTGAAGGAGTATGTGCGCGACAGACTTACTCAGGTCGAGGCTTATGATGACGAGCTGATATTTGTTACTCACACCACATCGCCTGAAATAGCGGCGCTTGCGGTACAGGAGGTAAAGAGCAACGGAAGCTTCAGGGAAGTTGCTGTGACCGTCGCAGGCTGCACAGTAGCCTGCCACTGCGGCGAGGACACTCTCGGAATACTGTTCATCAGAAAGTAAAAGAAGAGGCGCGGTGTTTTGCATCGCGCCGATTAACACATAAAAGGAGAAAAAATAATGGCAAGTGAGATCAGAAACGCCGACCTCTGGGAGAGCGGCGCGAGAAAAATAGAATGGGTAAAGCGCAATATGCCGCTGCTTCGCGGTATTGAGCAGGAATTTGCGGCTGAAAAGCCCTTTGCGGGACTCAGAGTTGCGCTTTCTGTGCATCTTGAGGCAAAGACCGCGTATCTCTGCAAGGTGCTTGCGGCAGGCGGTGCTGAGATGTACGTTACAGGCAGCAATCCGCTGTCCACACAGGACGATGTTGCGGCTGCACTCGTACATGACGGACTTAATGTTTTTGCGTGGTATGACGCGACTGACGAGGAGTACCACCGCCACATATCCAAGGTCATAGACGCGCGTCCCAATGTTATCATCGACGATGGCGGCGACCTTGTAAACCTTATCCACAACGAGCGTCCCGAGCTTATCCCTGATGTTATCGGCGGCTGCGAGGAAACCACAACAGGTATCATACGTCTGCTGGCTATGGACAAGGCGGGTGCGCTGAAATTCCCGATGGTGCTGGTAAATGATGCGGACTGCAAGCATCTTTTCGATAACCGCTACGGCACAGGCCAGTCCGTATGGGACGGTATCAACCGTACCACTAATCTCATCGTTGCGGGCAAGAACGTTGTAGTTGCAGGCTACGGCTGGTGCGGCAAGGGCG
>JAZQEQ010000354.1:0-4217 GCA_045539055.1 Oscillospiraceae bacterium
CTATGCCGCTGAAAGCCATACATTCTCACACACGAGCGGCACCTATGACACCACCCAGTTTGTAAGGATAACCGCACCCGAGAACATCGATGTATATTATACCACAGATGGGACACTGCCCTCCTGCGAGTCCCAGCTGTATTCGACAAAGCCTATCATAGTCGGCAAAAACACAAAGATCCGCACTGCGGCTTATGAGGACGGAAAGCTCATAGGATACGACAGCATAACCGTGAAGATACATACCGCTGCGCCTAAGGCGTCGGTTAATTCCGGAACCTACAGCGAGCCTTTTACTGTGGCTCTCACCTGTGCAGACAGGACTGCAAAGATATATTACACCA
Source organism: Oscillospiraceae bacterium (assembly GCA_045539055.1). Lineage (GTDB taxonomy): Bacteria > Bacillota > Clostridia > Oscillospirales > Ruminococcaceae > CAG-115. The sequence continues at coordinate 345 of JAZQEQ010000354.1, forward strand.
CTGATGGAAGCGTTCCGACCAAGAACGCCGCACTTTATACTGCTCCTATTGAAATAACCAAGGACACTCAGCTTAAATTTGTCGCGCTGAGAAGCGGACGAAATTATAGCAGATACTACACAAGAAACTACAAGATAAACAGCGATACTTATGCTGAGCCGCAGCGTCAGGATATGCTGGAGCTTGTGAACCAGCTTCGCAGAAGCTATGGGCTGTGTGAGCTCAATACTATTCCCGAGCTTTCGGACATCGCGCAGCAGCGTGCAAAGGAATGTGCAGGCTACTACTCCCACTGGAGAGCGGACGGCACAAAATGGGACTATCTGCTGGGGCTTGCAGGGCTTAAGCGCAATGTGCGCGCAGAAAATCTCGCGTACTACTACCCCACCGCAAAGCAGGCGATCAATGCGTGGCTGAGCGACCCATATCACAAGGCAAATCTGCTGAACCCCGACGCACGCTATATCGGAATAGGCTTTTACAGCAACGGATACAGCAATTACTGGTGTCAGCTCTTTATCGGTGAGGAATAATGGGTATCTTTCAATACGATAAACAGCATACCGAGCTTCTCTCGCAGCGCGATGTGAGGCTCGGTGATTTTATTTCAAGAAAAGGTCACATCAGCCGCAGAGTCTTCGAGGATATATTTGAGGGGCTGTGCTACAATATCGTTAATCAGCAGCTCTCGATGAAAGCCTGCGAAACACTGTGGGGAAAGCTTATTTCAGAGCTTCATGAAATAACCCCCGAAAGCTGCAGCGACGCGGCGCGGCTGAAAGGCTGCGGGCTGTCGCAGAGCAAGGCGGACTGCATCGCCGAATGTGCAAGGCGGTCTATTTCCGAGGAAATAAACGCGGATAAGCTGAGAATGATGGACGATGCGGAAGTAATCACGGCACTGACCTCAATAAAAGGCATCGGAGCATGGACGGCGGAGATGACGCTTATATTCTGCCTTGAGCGGATGGATGTGCTGAGCCTTTCCGACTATGGAATACGCAAGGGTCTTTCCCTGCTCCATGGCATCGACATAAAGGATATCGGTGCATTGAAAAAATACAAGGAGCTATACTCGCCCTGTGGAACGGTCGCATCGTTCTACCTGTGGGAGGCAGCAAGAGAACTATAAAGGAGATATAAAATGCTTAAGAAGATACTTCAGCCGAAATCCTGCGGCAATTGCAGGATATGCTGCGGCTTTGATGAGAGTGATAAATGGGAGATACCGCTGGTATTCGCCGAGCTTCGCGCTTACCTTAGTGAAAATCATCCCGACGTGAAGCTTATAAAGCGTGGTAACGAATATGTTTTTGATATGGAATTCAACGGCGATGAGGTGGTATTCTGCCCGATGCTGGCTGAAAACGGCTGCAAGCTTGGCGACAACAAGCCGTTCGACTGCAGGATATGGCCGTTCCGCGTCAATGACCTTGACGGAAAGCGCGTGATAACCGTTTCCCCTGTTTGCGATACAGTATCACAGCTGCCGCTGAAGACACTGTGTGAATTTGTACGCACTGACGGATTTGCCGAGATACTGTTCTACGAAGCCGCAAAGCACCCTGATATGGTGAAGCCTTACATCAAGGGCTACCCGATAATTGCCGTAGAGGAATAAAATGTTACCGCGTGATAACAAAACCGTAAATCGCCGTATTATATTAACTTTTTCCGAAAATGTTACGAAAAAATAACATTAAAGCACCTGCAGGTTGGTGGAAATATCACCGCGAAGGTGCTATAATTTAACCATGAGGTGAGAAAATGTCGATAAAAGCTAACAATTTCAAACTTTTCCGCAAGAAGAGCGGATTTACTCAGGAGGAGGTTGCCGAAAAGCTTGGCGTTTCACGTCAGGCTGTGGCTAAGTGGGAGAACGGTGACACCACACCCGATATTGAATTCTGCATACAGCTTGCGGAGCTGTACGGCACTACTCTCGACGCGCTCGTTTGTCAGGAATTCATGGACGAGGATCCCATGAATGGAAAGCACGCATTCGGTATCGCAAGAGTCAATGACAAGGGACAGATAACGCTGCCGAAAAAGGCAAGAGAGCTGTTTAATATCAAGGCAGGCGACTCGTTACTCATTCTTGGTGAGGAAGGCAGAGGTATCGCTATAATCAATCTCGGTGATATGCCCGAGTAAACATTCGGAGGTAATAGTATGAAAGCAGTTGAGGCTGTAAGCCATACAAAAAAGTATAAGAGCAAGACCGCTGTTGACGGTATCATCTTTGATGTTGAGGAGGGCGAATTATTCGCACTGCTTGGCGTAAACGGCGCGGGAAAGACCACTACCATCCGTATGCTGTGCTGTCTGTCAAAGCCCACCTCGGGCGACGCTATCGTCTGCGGTCACAACACTATGACTGAGAGCGACAGCGTAAAGCAGATCATCGGGATCTCGCCGCAGGATACGGCTATCGCGGAGAACCTGACAGTGCGCGAAAACCTTACTCTCACAACAAAGATCTATGGTTTTTCGAAAGAGAAATGCGAGTCTAAGGTCAATGAGATGATAGATATCTTTGGCATGGGCGAGGTACAGAACGACCGTGCAAAGACCCTTTCAGGCGGCTGGAAGCGCAAGCTGTCGATAGCTATGGCGCTTATCTCCGAGCCTAAGGTACTGTTTCTTGATGAGCCTACGCTAGGTCTTGACGTGCTTGCAAGGCGCGAGCTGTGGCGCGCTATCGAATCCTTAAAGGGCAAGATAACCATCATACTTACAACTCACTACATGGAGGAGGCGGAGAGCCTTTCCGACCGCATAGCTATCATGCTTAACGGAAAAATATCTGCAATAGGTACGCTTGCCGAGATAGAGGCCATAGCTGGCGAACAGGGACTTGAAGCGTCCTTTGTAAAAATTGCAGAAATGACAGAAAAGGGGGAATTGTAATGCAGCGCTGCTTCGCTTTTGCCGAGCGCAACCTTAAAGAGCTTCTGCGCGATCCGCTGAGCTACATATTCTGCCTCGGATTTCCGCTCATAATGCTGGTAGTCATGACGCTTGTTGACTCGAGCATCCCCGCTGAAGCCAATATGACTATCTTCAGGATAAACAACCTCGGACCGGGCATTGCGGTATTCGGACTTGCATTTGTAATGCTGTTCACCTGCCTCAACGTTTCCAAGGACCGCTCGGGCTCGTTCCTTGTGAGGCTCTATGCTTCGCCCATGAGATCGTCCGATTTCATCATGGGCTATATCCTCCCCGCTTTTGTGCTGACGCTTGCACAGCTGATGATAACCTTTGTTTGCGCCATCATTATCGGCGCGATCACAGGCGTTACACTTAATGTCCTCGGCTGTCTTATCGCGATAGTCGCACTCATTCCTCTGGCTGTGCTGTTCATCTCGTTTGGTCTGCTGTTCGGCACGCTGTTCAGCGAAAAGGCTGCACCAGGTCTTTGCTCTATCATAATCTCGCTGTCCGCATTTCTCGGAGGTATCTGGTTTGACTGCGAGGCGACAGGCGGCGTTATGCTTGATATCTGCAATGTTCTTCCCTTCTTCCACGGAACAAGAGCAGCGAGGTCAGCTGTTGCAATGAACTTTGGCGGCGACTTCTGGATAGACATCGCGATCACAGCAGGCTATGCAATGGTAGTAACGGCAGCATCTATCCTGATATTCAAGCGCAAGATGAGGGCAGATCTCAGCTGAGCTTTATAAAATAACAGATAAGGGGCGGAATCTATCCGCCCCGATATTATTTTGCATACAAAAGCTCCCGTGCCATGGCACGGAAGCAGATATTTTTATTCAGTCGTATAGTTATCGAAGTAGCCCTGAATGAACACGATAGGTGTTCCCTTGTCGCCCGAGCCCGATGTCAGGTCGCACAGCGAACCGATCAGGT
>JAZQEQ010000355.1:0-2996 GCA_045539055.1 Oscillospiraceae bacterium
CACAGGTCTTATCAATATCGCTTATAACAGAAGCAACTCCACAGTGCTTATTCTGGATAACTCCATCACAGGTATGACAGGTCACCAGAACAACCCCGCAAACGGCAAGAACATACACGGCGATCCCGCAAGTGCTGTTGATCTTGAGTCGCTTATCAAGTCCATCGGTATCAACCGCGTAACAGTCGTTGATCCCGGAAACCTCGCAGAGGTCGAGAGCGTTATCAAGGCAGAGCTCGCTGCTGATGAGCCCAGCGTTATCATCACAAGAAAGCCCTGTGCACTGCTCAAGTCCGTTAAGCACAAGCCCCCCTTCAAGGTCGATCCTGACAAGTGCAAGAGCTGCAAGGCCTGCATGAAGATCGGCTGCCCCGCTATCTCCATGACAAGCGGTAAGGCTAAGATCGACACTACACTTTGCGTAGGCTGCAACCTGTGTACTCAGATGTGCAAGTTCGGCGCTATTGAGGAATAAGGGAGGTAATGAAAATGGCAACAAGATCGATCATGCTGGTTGGCGTAGGTGGTCAGGGTACTCTCCTCGCCAGCAGAATTTTAGGTAACACTCTGCTCTCTCAGGGCTTTGACGTTAAGGTGAGCGAGGTACACGGTATGTCGCAGCGCGGCGGCTCTGTAGTTACATACATCAAATACGGCGAAAAGGTATACTCCCCCGTCATCGAAAAGGGCGAGGCTGACGTTATCGTTTCCTTTGAGCAGCTTGAAGCTGCAAGATGGCTTCCCTTCCTCAAGAAGGGCGGAAAGCTCATCACAAATACTCAGCAGGTAGAGCCTATGCCCGTGATCACAGGCGCTATGGAATACCCCGCTGAGATCATCGAAAAGATCACCGCTAAGGGCATCGACATTACAGCACTGGACGCTCTTTCCCTTGCAAACGAGGCAGGCTCCTCCAGAGCCGTAAACGTTGTGCTGATGGGCGTTCTGTCCACTATGATGGAATTCCCCGAGGACGCATGGAAAAAGGCTCTCGAGGAATGTGTTCCCGCAAAGGCACTGGATATCAACCGCAAGGCATTCGCTCTCGGCGAGGCTTACGGCAAGTAAATGTAACTTTACAGCAACCCGTAAGATGAGCTGCTGAATGAATATCTAAGGAGATAAAACCATGATAAAGTATTTCAAGCCCGAGATCGAATGTGCTCCCCGTCACGAGCTGGAGGCACTGCAGTCGTTCCGTCTTTCCCAGCAGATAAGACGTGTTTACGACAATGTAAAGCCCTACCGCGAGAAGATGGACGCAATGGGTGTAAAGCCCGAGGACATCAAGTCCGTAAAGGACCTTTCAAAGCTTCCCTTTACTGTAAAGCAGGATCTGCGCGACAACTACCCTTACGGTATGTTTGCGACTCCCATGAGCGAGGTAGTTCGTATCCACGCTTCTTCCGGTACAACAGGCAAGCAGACAGTTGTAGGCTACACACAGAACGATATCGATGTATGGTCTGAGTGCGCTGCGAGAGCTCTCGCTTCCTGCGGTGGCGACGAGAACGACTTCGTTCACGTTTCCTATGGCTACGGTCTGTTCACAGGCGGCCTCGGTATGCACTATGGTGCAGAAAAGCTCGGTGCTACAGCTATCCCTGCTTCCGCCGGCAACTCTCAGCGTCAGCTGGAGATGTTCAGAGATTTCGGCTCTACTATCGTATGTATGACTCCCTCCTATGCTATCAGCCTTATCGAGCTTATGAACGAGATCGGCATGAGCAAGGACGATCTGAAGCTTAAGGCAGGCGTTTTCGGCGCGGAGCCCTGGACCGAGGAGATGCGTCAGCAGATCGAAGAGGGTCTTGGCATCAAGGCTTATGACATCTACGGTCTGTCCGAGATCATGGGTCCCTCCGTTTCCTGCGAGTGCGAATATCAGTGCGGTATGCACATCTGCGAGGATCACTTTATCCCCGAGATCATCGACCCCGATACTCTCGAGGTACTTCCCGAGGGCGAGCAGGGCGAGCTTGTATTCACCTGTATCACAAAGGAGGCTCTGCCCCTTATCCGCTACAGAACACGCGATATCGCTACTCTCGTTTACGAGCCCTGCAAGTGCGGAAGAACTCATGCACGTATGCTGAAGCCTCAGGGCAGAACTGACGATATGCTCATCATCCGCGGCGTAAACGTATTCCCCTCTCAGATCGAGTCTGCTCTGCTCAGCGTTGACAACAAGGCTACAAACTACCTGCTCGTTGTTGACAGAGTGAACAACCTTGACACCATCGAGGTTCAGCTTGAAGTTCGTGACGATATGTTCACCGACAACATCAAGGATGTTGAGGCTTACAAGAAGAAGCTGAAGTCTGCTATCGACTCCGCTATCGGCGTAGGCGTTTCCATCAAGCTGCTCGAGCCCAAGTCCCTTGCACGCTCCATGGGCAAGGCTACACGCTGCATTGACAACCGTAAGATCAAGAACAAGTTTCAGAAGTAATGGAGGTATTTAAAATGCTTAATCAGATTTCCGTATTTGTAGAAAACAAGACTGGCAGACTGGCTTCCGTTATGAAGATACTGACCGACAACAACATCGACATCCGCGCGATGACTATCGCTGACACAACAGATTTCGGTATCGTTCGTTTCGTTGTGAAGAACTACGAGGTGGCTCTGAAGATCCTTAAGGACAACGACTGCACAGCAAACGTTACCAAGGTCATCGCTTTCAGTGTTCCCGACGCTCCCGGCGGAATGTACTCCGTTATCGACGCATTCGAAAATGCAGGAATCAACATCGAGTACTGCTACTCCCTCGTTACCAACAAGGAAGGCCGTGCAAGCGTTGCTGTACGTGTTGATGATAACGAGAAGGCCACCGAGGTTCTCACAGCAAAGGGCATCAAGCTTCTTGAAATTGACGATATTGCGTAAAAATGAAAGGCTGTCACGTTATAGCGTGACAGCCTTTTTATTATTGAAAGAAACAGGAATAGCTCTCATTGACAACCTCATAAAGCACACTGTAAAAGCCGTTTTCA
>JAZQEQ010000356.1:0-10058 GCA_045539055.1 Oscillospiraceae bacterium
ATCAACACAGGCAAGAACGAAAAGCAGATAATAATTCCTGTTGAATAAAAACGACCGCGCTTCAGTGAGAAGCGCGGTTCTTTTATTTTCTTGTCTTTCTTTTGCGTTTCATGAATACCGAGCCAAGCACCAGCAGTATTACGGCGATACATCCGCATACGCAGGCAACTATCGTGATAGTGTTGCGCTCAGCCGCTTCTTTTTCAGCGGCGGCTTTTTCTGCGGCTATGCGCTCAGCTTCAAGCCGCTGCTCCTCCGCAAGCCTTGCAGCCTCCTCTGCGGCGGCCTTTTCCGCGGCGATGCGCTCTGCCTCCAGCCGCTCCTGCTCCGCTTTTTCAGCAGCGAGCCTTTCGGCTTCGAGCCGTTCAGCCTCAGCCTTTGCGATAGCCTCCTGTTCGGGGTAGGTGACAACGTTCTCGAAGAAGTCGCCGCCCGTAACATCCGCGCCGACGGTGGTCTTGTACAGACCGTAGCTGCACGGCGAGTAGCTGCGGATATCCTTTGCGGCATTTACAGGGAAATTCTTGCCGTACATCCAGCCGTAGAACCATGTCCAGTGCTGCGACTCGTGGCAGTCAAAGCCGAGCCTTGACATCTCAAACGCGGTCTTTCCGCCGAGGGAGTCAAGCGGCACGTCCCAGTCCATCGTGATGGGGTTTTCTGGGTAGAGGTGGAGGTAGGTCTTCTGCGGCTCCCACACACCGTATTTCTCGGCGGAGTCGGGGTGACAGGTCGGGTCGGAGCTAAGCTCCACTGCATCCATCACAGCCTTTGCGCAGAGGATATGCGTGCCGTGGCCGTATTCGCCGTCAACATCGTGCGTCATTATAACGAGCGGCTTGAAGCGGCGTATCTGCTCAACGATATAGTCTATAAAGTCCGTAAATTCCACTCCGTAGGCGGAGAATACCGACAGCGCGTATTCCTCCGACTCGGAATAAAGGTCGGGGAAGTCGGTCATGACGGGGTAGTTGCGTATTCCCACAGCCCAGAGTCCGTCAAGCTGCTCGTGTGGGCGCGCGTAGGAGTCGAAGTGGTTTATTATGTACACCACCTGCACGCTCAGGCCGCGCTCTATTGCGTAATAGGGGAGGACTCCCGCGAAGAACAGATGCTCGTCGTCCGCGTGCGAGGAGAACATCACAAGGTCGGCCTTTTCACAGGGCGGCTGCCAGCGCTGTACCCAGTCGGGGATATCGCCGTCAGTGAACGCATACACCTCGCAAATCGAAACGTACTCGGGAAAGGAGAGCGTCAGCTCGGTGGGTGTGCCCTCGAGCAGCTCCTTTACATCCACGAATTCATGTAAAAATGTATTTTCTCCGCAGGTGACGGTCTTTGTGCCGTCAGACAGCTCCCACGCGGTGGGCAGCCTGTTGAACACCACATACAGCGCGGCGATGCCCTCTTCATTTGTTATGGTAATGCTTCCGCTGTCGGCGGTGGTGTAGGTGCGCTCGTCCCCGTCGGTGAGGTTATACGAAGCGCCGAAGCCATCGGCAGAAAGCTCCGAGCCGTCATATTTCGCTTCCACGGCAAAAGCGCATACGCTGAGTGCCGCGAATGCTGCTATCAGCGTGATAAAAAACAGTATTTTATGTTTCATTTCAGTTCTCTTTTCATATATTGGCGGAAATACTCCGCAATAAGAGTATATCACTTTTTGCCGACTTTTTCAATACATTTGAAAAGCGTCTGAAAAATGGATAATTTTTAGCAAATGCGTCAAAAAACTACTAGACAAAATGTCGGTTTTATGCTATTCTATTTATAAGTGGTGTTAGGTTTTAACCTAACCATGACAACAAAAAACACTATATTCTGAAAGGAAATAAAAGCAATGTACAACGTTCCCGAAATCAAGCTCGGTGTAGTCGCTGTTTCCCGTGACTGCTTCCCCGAGTCCCTCTCCGTTAACAGAAGAAAGGCTCTTATCGAGGCTTATACAGCAAAGTACGGCGCAGCTGAGATCTACGAATGTCCCATCTGCATCGTTGAGAGCGAGATCCACATGGTACAGGCTCTTGAGGATATCAAGAAGGCTGGCTGTAATGCTCTTTGCGTATATCTCGGCAACTTCGGTCCCGAGATCTCCGAAACTCTCCTTGCAAAGCACTTTGACGGCCCCGTAATGTTCGCAGCTGCTGCTGAGGAGGACTCCAACACCTCTCTCATTCAGGGCAGAGGCGATGCTTACTGCGGTATGCTGAACGCTTCCTACAACCTGAAGCTGCGCAACATCAAGGCTTACATACCCGAGTACCCCGTAGGTACAGCTTCTGAGGTAGCTGACATGATCCACGAGTTCCTGCCTGTTGCAAGAACAATGGTAGGTCTGAAGGATCTCAAGATCATCAGCTTCGGTCCCCGTCCCCTCAACTTCCTCGCTTGTAACGCTCCTATCAAGCAGCTTTACAACCTCGGCGTTGAGATCGAGGAGAACTCTGAGCTTGACCTGTACGAGTCCTTCCTGAAGCACGCTGACGACCCCAGAATTGCAGAGGTCGCTGCTGACATGGCTAAGGAGCTGGGTGACGGCAACAAGATGCCCGACATCCTGCCCAAGCTCGCACAGTACGAGATCACACTGCTCGACTGGGTAGAGGCTCACAAGGGCTACAGAAAGTATGTTGCTCTCACAAGCAAGTGCTGGCCTGCATTCCAGACAATGTTCGGCTTTGTACCCTGCTATGTAAACTCCAGACTGACAGGCCGCGGCATCCCCGTTTCCTGTGAGGTAGATATCTACGGCACACTGTCCGAGTTCATCGGCACCTGCATCACACAGGACGCTGTTACACTGCTCGACATCAACAACTCCGTGCCTGCTGATATGTACGAGGAGTCCATCAAGGGCAAGTTCGACTACAAGCACACTGATACATTCATGGGCTTCCACTGCGGCAACACCTGCAGCACAAAGCTCGTTAAGGGCACAATGAAGAACCAGATGATCATGGCAAGAAGCCTGCCCGAGGAGGTAACAATGGGTACTCTCGAGGGCGACATCATCCCCGGCGACATCACATTCTTCCGTCTGCAGTCCACTGCTGACGCTCAGATCCGTGCTTATGTTGCACAGGGCGAGATCCTGCCTGTTGCTACAAAGAGCTTCGGCGGCATCGGTGTATTTGCTATCCCCGAGATGGGTCGCTTCTACCGCCACGTTCTGATCGAGAAGAACTATCCTCACCACGGTGCTGTTGCATTCGGTCACCACGGCAAGGCTCTGTTCAACCTGTTCAGATACCTCGGCGTAGAGGACATCGGCTTCAACCAGCCCGCAGGTATGCTGTATCCCAGCGAGAACCCTTTTGTTAAGTAATATTTCTGTATAATATCAGTTCCCTCGGCAATAATACTGCCGAGGGAATTGATGTGTAAAGGAGAAGATCATGAAGAAGATATTTGCAATGCTTTTAGCTGCGTCAATGCTGCTTTCACTGACTGCCTGCGGTGGCAGCGGCGATAGCTCTGACACTACATCCGAGCAGCAGACGACTTCCGCTTCCGATAAGGAGTCTGAAAGCCAGCTCGACAGCTCCACGGTGATCGAGGAAGTTTACGAGGGCAATATGTACGATGTAAACGAGATGTATCAGGCGATCCTCGCCGAGCAGCCCGAGGACATGGAGCCCCTCCAGCTGTTTGACGAGAGCAAGAACAAGGATCTTATCAAGAACAACTACCCCAACTTCTACAACTGTGACTATGAGCAGATACTCTACTACGCTCCGCCTATCGCAGGCTATCCGTGCGAGATAATGATCGTGCAGACAAAGACCGAGCGCGAGGCTGATTATATCGAGGACGAGTTTGTTGAGCGCATCGAGATGGGTGCGTCAGACGTGGATTATCCCGAGAATGCTTATGGCTGGGCAAATTATGCAGAGGTGCAGCGCGACGGAAATTTCGTTGTGATGATCGTGCTGCCCGAGGGCTACGAGATCCCCTACGTTTTCGGACTTATGTAAAAAATGATCCCCGAGAGTTTTCTCGGGGATTTTTTTATCTCTTTTCGAGGAGCACCACCGTTTCCACGTGATGTCCATTGTCCAAACAAACGCTTATATCTTCCTCGATAACAGGAAGCTTGAATTTGATAGATTTCAGCCATTGTCCGTTAGGTTGACGCTCTTTATAAATCTGTATTTCGGAAAGGAGTGCTTCAATAATCTGTCGTCTTTCCGCTTCGTTCATCACGGCATACAGCTTCTCAAAATAAATCAGCACTTTATAGATATTGTCGCTTGTCAGCTTTTCAGCCTCAATAGATTGCTTTTTTGCTCTTGCGGCAATAAGCTGATTTTCAATTTCCTCTATTTTATCATACATATTATAAAGTCGATTGTCAAGGTCTGCCTTACGTTTTATGTAGTGCTTATCATCTGGGTCAAGTGAGTCAATTTCTTCGATAATTTTAGACTTTATTGCATATGCTTGTCTGAGCTGTTTTTCATAATTTGTAAGTTCTTGTTCAATAGCGGTTGTATCAACCTGCATATTGATTTTATCCTGCATCATAGCGGCAAATTTCGGATTGCTCACAAGTTTAATTATAATCTCTGAAACAGAATTGTCAAGCAGTTCCTCGTTAATCTGCTTTTTATAATCACATTTATATCCTCTGTCCATTTTACGATGCTTACAGCCGTAGTAAAAGAAATCCTTATATTTTGTACCGTCTTTTTTATGCTTGATACTCTTGTTTCCATACATTCCTGCGCCGCATATCGGACATTTTACAATACCTGAAAGAAGATGAACTTTTGTATCCTTACCATTGTTTAAACGCTCATATTTTTTTGATTGTGCAAGGAGCTTTACTTGGGCAGCCTGCCAGAGTTCATCTGTAACAATAGGCTCGTGCAGTCCGTCAACAAGAAGATAATTGTCCTGTTCAACAAGATGATAGTCATTTCTTGTTCCGTGTATCTTCTCCATTTTTCTGCGACCATAAGCTATCTTGCCGCAGTAAACGGGATTTTTCAAAATCATACGGATAAGTGAAGCATTGAACAAAGGTGTCTTGCCGTTCTGTCTTTGTATCTTGCGAATGCCGTGGTCTTCAAGATATTTTGCAATTCCATTAGCGCCTGAATCGGTATTTACATATTGATTGTAAATCACACGGATAGCTTCAACTTCTTCTTCGTTGATTTCAAGATTGCCGTTTACAAGCTTATAGCCATAGGGGGCAAAGCCGCCGTTCCATTTTCCTTCACGTGCTTTCTGAATACGTCCTTCCATTGTTTGGACACGAATATTTTCTCTTTCAATTTCAGCAACAGCAGATAAAACTGAAATCATCAGTTTTCCTGCGTCCTTTGAAGAATCAATACCGTCCTCAACACAAATAAGGTTTACTCCAAAATCCTGCATAACTTGCAGGGTGGACAACACGTCCGCCGCATTTCTTCCGAAACGTGAGAGTTTGAACACAAGCACATAAGACACGCTGTCCTTGCCTGACTTAATATCTTCCATCATCTGATTGAATTGCAATCTGCCTTCGATGGATTTTCCTGATTTACCTGCGTCTTCGTATTCTCCGACAATATCATAATTATTATAGTCGGCAAATGCTTTCATTCGTGCTTTCTGAGCATCTAAAGAGTATCCGTCAATCTGCATTGCGGTTGAAACTCTTGTATATGTGTAAACTCTTTTTCTTTCTTCGCTCATATGATCATCTCCTGTCAGCATAAAAAATCGTGATGAAGGTATCGCAAAAAGTTTGGACACTATCATCACGAATATTATATCATGCAACGTTATTATTGTCAACCGACAATTCTATATTTACACTTTCAATTTCATTATTTTCATCAATTTTATGAAACGTCGGCAAATCATCAAAAAAGATTTCCGCTGCATATTTCTCAATCAAATTTGCCAATAAATATGCAAAACCGTTCCATTCATCTGTCATAGGCATTTCTCCTTTCTATTGAATTAATTGTTCTTTTATGGTATACTCTATGTAAGAATTTTTTAAGGGAGGTTAGCAGAATGTTACGCTGTGATTTCAGTTCGGCAATCGGAATAATCAGAGAATATATAAGCGAGGGGAACGCTACAAGCCAGCCAGATTTTATCAGTGACCTTTTCCGCACCTTTCTTGAAAAGAACGAGGATTTCGATTTTGATAACGGACAGATTAACCGCTGGCTAAAAGGCTTAGCCGCTGTAAGTCCGAAAATTGCCGAGTTCTATCAGTACAAATCCGCCGCTAAAAGTCTTGCTTACGACATCGAAGCACTTATCTTACCGATTTTGTATGATACCGCTATGGCGGTTGAAAATATATACACTCTTGTAATGAACGACATATCAATTTCAGAGCAGAAAAGGAACGAGCTGACCGCAGAATATCCCGAAGATATCGCCGCATTTATGGCTGCTGTAATTATCTTTGCAATAAGCCGCAAATTTGAAAAGCGTGATATAAAACCCCTTGCATTGGGAACATTATCACCTGTCGTATCAGATATGGTTTTCGACGGCGAAATACCGAAGCCCTGCAAGCATTTCTGCGGCAGAGATACCGAGCTTGAAAGCTTACACGAATTGCTGAATACGCATAACAAGGTTTTTGTTCACGGTATTGCAGGTATCGGCAAGAGCGAATTTGCCAAAGCTTATGCAAACGCACACAAAAAGGAATACACCAACATTCTGTATTTTCAGTATAACAGTTGCTTGCAGAAAATGATTGCCGATATGGATTTTGCAGACGATAATTCGGGCGATGATGAAACGGAGCGTTTCAGAAAGCACAACCGCTTTCTGCGTAGTCTGAAGGACGATACCCTGATTATCGTTGACAACTTCAACACTACTGCTTCAAAGGAAACAAAGCTGGATATACTTATGAAATACAACTGCCGTGTAATTTTCACCACACGCAGCAGCTTTGAAATTGGAACAACTTTTAAGCTGACCGAGATTACCGATATTGATCCCCTTGTAAGCCTTGCGGAAAAATTCTATTCCGACCTTGACAGCAACAGAGAAACTGTTGTGAAAATAATCGAAGCAGTACACCGTCATACCCTTGCGGTTGAAATGTCTGCAAGACTGCTTCAAAAGGGAATGCTTGAGCCTGACGAGCTGTTGTCCGCACTTTTAAGTTCAAGTGCAAATCCTGACAGCGCCGATAAAATCGGTATAAACAAGGACGGCGTAAACACCAAAGCTACATATTACAACCATATCCGTACGCTGTTTTCGCTATATCTTCTCGACGAGAACAAGCAGAGCATTATGCGCTGTATGGTCTTTGTTCCGCAGACAGGTATCCGTGCAAGAATGTTTGCAAAGTGGCTGGGGCTTAACACAATGGACGATATAAATGAACTTGCAGAACTTGGGTTTATCACAAATCTCGAAATGGACAGAATTTCACTTCTGCCTATGGTGAGGGATGTTGCGGTTGAAGATTTGTGTCCATCAGTAACAAATTGCAATGCGCTGATAAAGTCGATATATTCAATATGTATACAGCACGGAAAAGATATTCCGTACTATGAAACGCTGTTTTCGGTTATTGGAAATATTGTTGATATAATCAAGAATGACAGCAACGCTGAATATCTGCTGTTTCTTGAAGATACCTTTTCATATATGGAAAAATACCGTTATGCAAGCGGTATGAGAAAAAATGCCGAAGCAATGAAAATACTGCTTTCAGATGAAAACATCGGCACTCAGAATGACAGAGCCTTGCTTCTTAACAATCAAGCTTCCTGTGAGGGTCTGCTTGACAAGAATTATCCTAAAGCTATATCACTTGAAAGAAAAGCAATATCTATTTGTAATCCCGAAGAAAACCTCATTCTTGCCGCAAATCTCAATATGAACTTAGGTTATCTCTATCATTACAACAGCGATTTTGAGAACGCAAAAATCTTTATGGAAAAAGCTATGCAGCTTCTTTCACAGGCGAACACCATAAACCACGACATTATTGCTATGATAAGAAATTATGCACGGCTCATTGCGGCAATGGGCGAACCGTACAAAGCTATTGAAGCTATGAAAAAATGTGTGATGCTTGTAAAATCGGAAAACACCGACAAGTGTACCGATTACGCCGACCTGATTTTCGATATTGCGGCAATAAGTCTGCAAATTGGGAATACGGATACCGCAAAAACATATTTCATAAAGGCATTCAATATTTACAGAGAAATCCTGCCTCAAGCAGATTTAACCGAAAAGACGGAGCTTGCGGCAGAATATCTGAAGCGTGTGGGAATTGCAGATACAGATAATTTCCTTATGCTAAGCCAAAATACTGAATAAGCCGCACAACCAAATCCGCAACAACAGCGATAGGCGAAATCCATAACAGTATATCCTGCCAACTTTCGACCTTACGCATTTTCTCAATGACTTTTTTAACGTTAGCAGTCTGCACCTTGCATTTATCGGTGCAGGCTGTGATTTTTTCTTCCATAGCGGTAACGGATTTCTGCGAAGCGTCAAGCATTTTCGCAAAAGAAAGCGCCTGCTGCTTCTGAATATTCCCGTAAACATTATTCAGAATATCAACGACTTCTCCCTTTATTTCTTTTCTGTACTGCTCTTGCACGTTCAGCGTGTTCAGTTGATTGTCGTTCATCTTCTGTAACTCTCTTTCGGTAGCGGTCATAAAGTCGGTCAAAGTCCTGCACATCTTTTCCGTTGTGGCGAGAAGGAGCGCTACCTGCAATTTGTCCTCCGCCTCTTGTCTGTCCTGTTCTCGAAGTGACAGCACCTTCCGATACAAATCGTTCAAGTCCAGCTGCGGCTTCGTCAAGTCCGTATGCGGCTGATTGCTCAATCTGTTCGGTGCGTTGTTTCTTGGTAAGCTCATATTCTATTCCTTTCCTTGTATAAATTTCTCCAAGCCTGCTTCCTCTGACGGAAACGGGCTTTCCGTTTTTGTCCTTGTATTCGGGGTGTCGGTAGGAAACGGTGTTTCCTGCAACTCGGCACTCCACATTGTAATGCTCCGACAGTCCTCGGATAACATCATCAAAGGTCTTGTTGTTCGGGTCGGCAAGTTCAATCTGAATAACCTCCCGAAGCTCATCCTTGAAAGTTTCCGCACCACGCTTCTTCATCTGCTGTTCCGCAAAGGTTTCCTTGGCACGCTGATTATCCAAATTGTGATTGTAAAAATTATCACGGACGGAATTTACAAGTCCACGCTTTAAGCACTGTTCGCCAAAGAACTCGGACATCTCATACAAATCACGCTGATTTCTGCGGTAGGACTTGCCCGTGTCAAAATTGCAGTTGCTGATTAAAAAGTGTGCATGGATATGCTCACGGTCTGTATGCACCGCAAACAAAACCTCAAAGCCCTTGTCATATATAAATCTTTTCGCAAACTCTTTTGCAATCTCGTATGCTTCACGGTAACTGAGCTTATCGTTATCATCAGGATGAAACGATATGGACATCTTGTGCGCAAGAATTGTATTCGGCTTCAATTTGCTGTAAGACTTTCCGTTCAGCTTTCGTGTAACAAGAATACTGTTTGCGAAATTATCACGGTTACAGCCGAGAGCGTCGTACAAATCGTGCGCAGTTTTAATCGTTCCGTTACGCACCTGTTCAGGATTCTTGCCGAGCATATACAGTGCGGCGGCTTTAAGCTGACCTGCGGATTTGCAGGGCTTGTAATCTACATTCACATTTCCGAAGGGCATTTAATCACTCTCCTTGATATGAATAGAAGGCTTGTCAAGAAAAGCACTGACCTTATCAAATATATTGAAGTACGCCGTCCTCATTCGGAGTATTTCTCCCTCGGCTTCCGTGTCTCTGCCGATATTGACGAGGTAGGCAATCTGATTGAGATTTACACCGATTTTGCGAAGCTCATTGCAAAGGCACTTAACATCATCTGTGAAATGGTAAGCCGTAACCTTTGAGCCTTTCAGCAGCTTTACAAGAAAATCGGTTTTGCTGAGTCCGCTGGTAGCTTGCTTTTTGTTGAACAGGGCAAGCTCGCTATCGGACAATCTTACCGCAAGCTCATGACTGCGGTTTCTGTTGATTTTTTG
>JAZQEQ010000357.1:0-2878 GCA_045539055.1 Oscillospiraceae bacterium
ATGGCTACGATCCGACTTGATATGTTTATTATCAGGCGGGCTGCACAAAGCCGTTCAAGCGCCTGTGGATAAGCAGTATGACGGACGAGGCTATAAAGGACGGCTTCAGGGAGCTTCGCGACGGCGCGGAGTACGACGCGCTGTACCGCTCGGGTCTTGCACGAAACAAGGCTGACTGGATAGTGGGCATGAACGCGACCCAGCTGTTCACCGTAAAATACCGCAATATGCTGTCTGTCGGACGTGTTCAGACCCCCACTCTTGCGATGCTTGTTGAGCGCGAGAAGAAGATAGAGCAGTTCGCTTCCGCAAAGTATTATTCAGCGGTGCTCTCCTGTGGAAAATTTACTGCCGAGAGCGACAAGATAGAGGGTCAGGACGCGGCTGAAAAGGCGGTGGCAGCCTGCGGCGAAACTGCTGAAGTTAAGAGCGTTGTAAAGGAGCAGAAGAACGCAAATCCTCCGAAGCTGTACGATCTCACGACGCTCCAGCGCGACTGCAACAAGCTGTACGGTTACACCGCGCAACAGACTCTTGACTGCGCGCAGAAGCTGTATGAGAACAAGCTGATGACCTACCCCAGAACGGACAGCAACTACATCACTGACGATATGGAAGCTCAGGCTGCCGAGATGGTAAAGCTGTGTGCGAAGGTTTTCCCGTTTGGCGAGAATTATGACGCTCTCGACTGCGAGCCTGATATAAAGCGTCTTATAAACAATGACAAGGTCTCCGATCACCATGCACTGCTTCCCACAAAGGAGATAAACCGCTACAATTTCGACAACCTCACCGAGGAGTGCTACAACGTGCTTTGCCTTGTTGCGGCAAGACTGCTGTGCGCAGTTGCTCCGAAGCATACATTTGATACTGTCACAGCCGAGCTGCAGTGCGGCGACACTATGTTCACCGCGAAGGGCAAGACGGTCGTTCAGGGCGGCTGGAAGCAGCTTGAAGCTGACATAAAGGCGCGCATGAAGGGCATCGTTGCTGACGCTGACGATGAGGACGAGGAGGATGCAAAGACCCTGCCTCCGCTCGAAGTGGGCGGCACCGTAAAGGTAAAGAGCGCGAAGCTCGCGGAGCACAAGACGACTCCCCCGAAACGCTACACCGAGGATATGCTGCTCTCAGCGATGGAGCACGCAGGCAACGACGACTATGACGAGAACGAGGATGTTGAGAAGAAGGGCCTCGGTACTCCCGCGACACGCGCGGCTATCATAGAAACGCTTGTAAAGCGCCAGTATGTTGAGCGCAAGGGCAAGCAGCTCATTCCAACCGACAAGGGCAGACGAGTTATTGATGTAGTTCCCGAGAACGTCAAGTCCGCAAAGATGACCGCCGAGTGGGAAACAACGCTCCAGCGCATCGCAAAGGGACAGGCAAGCGATGAGGAGTTCCTCAGTGAAATAATCGAGTTTACAAAGAAGCTGGTCTCCGACAACAGAGTGGAGGCTTCGAGAAACACAAATCCGTTCCGTTTTTCTAAGCTCCCCGTTATCGGCAGATGTCCGAAGTGCGGAAAGAACGTGTATGAGTTCCAGAAGTCCTACTCCTGCGAGGACAGCCACGGCGATTGCGGCTTCTTCTTCATGAAAGAGATGTGGGGCAAGGAGATATCCGAAACGCAGGCTAAGCGAGTGCTGGAAAAGGGAAGCTCGATAGTGCTTAAGGGCTTTGTGACAAAGCGCGGCGATACAGTCAGCGGAAAGCTCGTGCTCGGCGAGGATAAGAGAGTAAGAGTTGAAATAGAGAAGTAACTTATGCAAAGCGACAGAAAAAGGAAACTTTTCTGTCGCTTTTTTGCATAATATATTGCAAAAAACAATGTTTTGTGATACAATAAAAATATATAATATCATGGCGTAGGGGCACGACGTGTCGTGCCCGATGCGAAGCGTCTTCTGCGAATGACATCACGAGAGGAGTGACTGCGATGCTGGATTATTGCGTATGCCCGAAATGCGAGCGTATGATAATGCTTGACGGGGATTTCCCGACAGGCTTCTGCCTGTATTGCGGCACTCATATCGCGTTTGACGAGGCGAGGGAGGAGTTTCTCGGAGGGCTTCGCAGTGCTATTCCTGACGAGTTTTTGCTCGAAGTGGAGCTTAGTGACCTCATTGACGAGGACGACGCAGGCGATGACGGCTATGGCATCCCCGAATGTCGCGAGGAGTGTGCAAAGGCTCAGCAGTATCTGAACAAGCTTGACTTCGCAAAGGCTTATGAGCATTATGCTATGGCGCTTGACTGGCGGCCGATGGACTTCGAGGCTTCCTGCGGACGACTCACGGCAGGAATACTGAAGCTGAACGATGTCGAGAACTGGGAGAGCAGGCTTCGCGATACCGTGGCGCTGATACGCTCGGACGCTGACCACGGCTCGGCTCAGAAAAGCATCGAATACGCGCTTGATATACTGAAGCGATTTCTCTCAAAGGGCGGCAGATTTGTCGCACCGTATTATACATACGGATTTTTCAGGCTGGTGACCGAGGTTTTCCCGAAGCTCAGCAAAACGGCTGTGGAGATATTCGCGCACTGCCTTAATATCGACAACGCGCCGCTGACGAATGCCGCAAGGCTGGACAACGAAACGACACGCTTTGTTGTGGGAAGCTTTTCTTCCGATATCGACAAGAACCTGCGCTTCCCGCTGGCACTTGTGATGAAGCATATCGGCGACGACCGCAAGGCAGACAGCCTTTGCAGGGCGCTGTATGTATACGAGCGTGAGCCGTGGCTCAGAAACCGCGACCACGACCGAATAAACGACGTCATCGGCTTTATGGAGATGATGTTTGACGAGCCGTTCTCCACCGCCTGCCGCAGGACTGCGATAGAGGTGGGAAGTCGGGGGCCAAGCGGTCTT
>JAZQEQ010000358.1:0-5008 GCA_045539055.1 Oscillospiraceae bacterium
GCTCTGAGCTTCTCGATCTCTGCGCCGCCCTTGCCGATTACGACACCGGGACGGGAGCAGTGGATATAGATGCGAACCTTTGCGCTGTCGCGCTCGATCTCGATCTTGGGAACACCTGCAGCATACAGAAGTCCTTTAAGATATTTACGGATGTTATAATCCTCGACGATAAGATCGCCGACCTTGTCAGCACGTGCGTACCAGCGGGAATCCCAATCCTTGATAACGCCAACACGCATGCCGTGGGGATTAACTTTCTGACCCATATTCTGCCTCCTCCCTTAGTCTCTCTCAGCCACAACGATTGTGATGTGGGATGTTCTCTTGTTGATGCGGTATGCTCTACCCTGTGCTCTGGGCATGAAACGCTTCAGAATGGGACCGGGGTTAGCATATGTTGCAGAAACGTAGAGCTTCTCAGGATCCATGTTGTGGTTGTTCTCTGCGTTGGAAACCGCGCTCTTCAGGAGCTTGAGCATGAGCTCGGAAGCTGCCTTGGGAGTAGCCATGAGAATAGCCTGTGCGGTCTTTGTATCCTTACCTCTGATAAGGTCGCAGACTATCTGAACCTTGCGGGGGGAAATTCTAGCATATTTAAGATGTGCTCTTGCTTCCATTTCAGTCTGCCTCCTTACTTACCTGTCTTGCTGCCCGCATGACCGCGATAGGTACGTGTGGGAGCGAACTCGCCCAGCTTGTGACCAACCATGTCCTCTGTAACGTATACGGGAACATGACGGCGGCCGTCGTGGACTGCGATTGTGTGTCCTACAAAGGACGGGAAAATTGTAGATGCACGAGACCAGGTCTTAACAACTTTCTTCTCGCCTGCTGCGTTCATCTCATCGACCCTCTTTAAAAGCTCGGGAGCGGCAAAGGGGCCCTTCTTAATACTTCTACTCATATTATATTGACCTCCTTTGATTATTTAGCGTTGCGGCGCTTTACGATGAACTTATCTGTGCGGTTCTTGGTCTTACGTGTCTTGTAACCAAGAGCGGGCTTGCCCCAAGGAGTTACAGGACCGGGACGGCCAACAGGGCTCTTACCCTCACCACCACCGTGGGGGTGATCACAGGGGTTCATAACAGAACCACGAACTGTGGGACGGATACCCATGTGACGCTTACGACCAGCCTTACCGATGGAGATGTTTGCATGGTCAATGTTACCAACCTGACCGATTGTAGCCTTGCAGCCAACGCGGATGAGGCGGTACTCACCGGAGGGGAGTCTTACCTGAGCCATGCTGCCTTCCTTAGCCATCAGCTGTGCAGCAACACCGGCGCTGCGAACGAGCTGTCCGCCCTTGCCGGGGTAGATCTCAATGTTGTGGATAACTGTACCAACAGGAATTGCGGAGATGGGCAGTGTGTTACCGGGCTTGATATCAGCCTTCTCAGAGGAGATGACCTTGTCGCCGGCGTTCAGGCCTACAGGAGCCAGGATGTAACGACGCTCGCCGTCAGCATACTCAACAAGAGCGATGTTTGCGCTGCGGTTGGGGTCGTACTCAAGGCGGAGTACTGTTGCCTCTACATCTACCTTATCACGCTTGAAGTCGATGATACGGTACTTTCTGCGGTTTCCGCCACCCTTGTGACGAACAGTGATGCGGCCATAGCTGTTACGGCCAGCGTGCTTCTTTAAAACTTCAACAAGGCTGCGCTCGGGCTTTGCCTTCTTATCAATTCCGTCGAAGCCGGATACGGACATATGTCTTCTCGACGGAGTGGTAGGTTTATATGTTTTTACAGACATTTACGTTTCCTCCCTTAAACCATTCCTTCGAAGAACTCGATGGTCTTGGAATCCTCGGTCAGCTTAACAACTGCCTTCTTCCAGTTCTTGCGGTGACCTGCAGGATAGCGTCCTGTGCGCTTTTCTTTACCCAGCATATTGAGGGTGGTAACCTTCTCAACCTTTACGCCGAAGATGCCTTCAACAGCAGCCTTGATCTCGATCTTGTTAGCATCGGGTGCTACTTCGAAAACGTACTTCTTAAGGTCTGTGTGTTCCATAGACTGCTCAGTGATGATGGGGCGAATAATGATATCGTACATAGACTTCATTATGCGTATACCTCCTCAATCTTTGCGAGAGCTGCCTTATCAACGATGAACTTTCTTGTGTTCATGATCTCATAAGTGCTCAGTACTGTTGCGATTGTTGTCTGAACGCCGGGAATGTTTCTTGCGCTCATAACTACGTTCTGGTTAACTTCGGGTGTAACTACCATAGCCTTACCCTCAGCGCCAACAGCGTTCAGGAAGTTCTTGAAAGCCTTTGTCTTGATCTCAGCCATCTCGAGGCTGTCAACAACGATAACTGCATTCTCAGCAGCCTTTACAGAGAGAGCGGACTTAAGAGCCAGTCTCTTGAGCTTCTTGTTCAGAGAGTAAGCATAGCTGCGGGGCTTGGGAGCAAATGCGATACCACCGTGTGTCCACTGGGGAGCGCGTGTGCTGCCCTGACGAGCGCGGCCTGTACCCTTCTGGCGATAAGGCTTCTTGCCGCCGCCGGAGACTTCAGCTCTTGTGAGAGCGGACTGTGTGCCCTGTCTCTGGTTAGCAAGATAGTTAACAACTGTAGCATGGAGAGCCTGCTCATTGGGCTCGATACCGAAAACGGCCTCGGAGAGTTCAACCTCACCGACAACCTCGCCGGCCATATTGTAAACCTTAACTGTAGGCATTTATAACTCTCTCCTTTCTTAGCCTCTTGCGGATTTCTTCTGGGGGTTAGTACTTACTGTAACAACAGTGTTCTTAACTCTGTTATTCTTCTTTGTGTTCTTCAGGTAAACAACGCCGCCCTTAGGACCGGGGATAGCGCCGCGAACTGCGATCATGTTCAGCTCTGCGTCAACCTTAACTACGTCAAGGTTCATGATTGTTACCTGCTCGCAACCCATGTGACCTGCACCGATCTTACCCTTGAAGATTCTGGAAGGGGAAGAGCAAGCGCCCATGGAACCGGCATGTCTGTGAACAGGACCGCCGCCGTGTGTTGTGGGTGTGCGATGTGCGCCGTGACGCTTGATAACGCCGGCATAACCCTTACCCTTAGAGATGCCTGTTACGTCGATCTTGTCGCCGGCTGCGAAAACGTCAGCCTTAACTACATCACCGATGTTCAGTGCGCCTGTTGCTGTATCGTCCAGACGGAACTCCTTCAGATACTTCATCATCTCTACGCCAGCCTTCTTAAGATGGCCAACTTCGGGCTTGGAGAGCTTGTGCTCCTTTGTAGCCTGGAAGCCGAGCTGTACAGCCTGGTAACCGTCGTTCTCGACAGTCTTCTTCTGGACTACTACGCAAGGACCTGCTTCAATTACTGTTACAGGAATGACCTTGCCCTTATCATCGAAGATCTGCGTCATGCCGACCTTTTTTCCGATGATCGCTTTGTTCATTATGATTTCCTCCTTGTAGGTTATTGGTTAGCTCGCATCGCTCTTAATCGGCGAGAGGCTGCTAACATGACCCCGCCTGTTTACGCAAGTCGCAGGCGATTCGGGTTCATACAAATTAATATGGGGTTTTGCGCTTTACAGCTTGATTTCGATTTCTACACCTGCGGGAAGCCCGAGGGACATGAGAGCCTCAACAGTCTTCTGTGTGGGGTTCATAATGTCGATGAGTCTCTTGTGTGTTCTTCTCTCAAACTGCTCTCTGCTGTCCTTATACTTGTGAACAGCACGAAGAATGGTAACTACTTCCTTCTGTGTGGGAAGGGGAATAGGACCGGAAACTTTTGCGTCTGTGCGCTTTGCTGTTTCAACGATCTGGCTTGCTGCCTGATCGATGAGCTGGTGATCATAAGCCTTGAGTCTGATGCGGATCATTTTCTTGGATGCCATTGTTGTGTGTCCTCCTAACACGTACGTTTCTTCTGTCACGGCATTGGGTTCCGTGATTTTAGTCCGTACGGATGAGAAATTCCTGTACACATAACCGTGCGTATCATTCCTGTTCAAGAAAATAACCGGCAGAAAATCAACATTTTTCCGGCCGGTTTGTCCCTGCACAAGCGATATACGCTAAATATACAGCACTTTCTCAGCCGCCCGATTGCGTACCGACAAAAGAGTCGATACCGGACATACTCCCCGGAAGTGACCAGGCCTAGCCTGCAATCTCCCGGATCATCGCAATTTTTGCACGCAAATGGGCACTCGTCACCCGACGTGCCTAAGTAGAATAACAGAAACTTTTTAATATGTCAATAGATTTTTCAGACTTTTTACTAAATTTTTTATATAAAATTTGTATGGTTTTAACGAAAATTTTTGCCCGCCTTTTGAGCAGGCGGGCAGTCACAATATATATTATAATGTATATTTCCGAACCACATTATTTGGGATTTCAAGTAACATTTCTCTCAACAGGCTTCCATATAACACTTTTTGCATGACGCAATATCAGAAGCGCAAACGCTCCGGAAACAAGCTGACAAACTACATAAATTGCAAATTCCAGCGCTCTTCCGCTCATTCCGTTTAAAATAATATAGATAATTTCGCATAATATGCACACAACACTGATGCCGGCCAAAAAGGAAGGCAGTGTATTCAACCTTACTATTGCCTTGTCGTATTCCCACGCCTTTACATCGTCTTTCGCCATCGCCAGCCTTACAGCGAGCACAATAAGATATCCCGAGGTGATCAGTCCGATGCCGTACGGCAGCAATACATACGCACTATGATTAAGGCCAGGAACATGCATGAAGCCGGGAGGCAACAGTACCCCAAACGCAGCAACGCACATCAGCGTTACCTCCCACATCCACACGGAGCGGCGCTTGCCGGATTTGTTCTCATATTCATAGCGCTGACCTACATATACATACTCGCCTGATGCAGATTTTGTATAATCGTCGTAATAGCTTGTGCGCTTTCTGTAATTTCTATTTTTTCTTTCCATTTTTCCGATTCCTTTCGGGCCTGATTTCTACAGAGAATTATACATCAATTTTTATGCCATTTCAACTCAAGCGCTTACTT
>JAZQEQ010000359.1:0-13837 GCA_045539055.1 Oscillospiraceae bacterium
CGCCGCCTGAACAACTTCTATATCCCTTTCGCCGCTTTCCAGCAACGTTATTACCTCCCTGATGAGTGCTTCCACCTTATCCACAAGGAACTCCGGGAAATACTCGTCATGCCGCATATCGGAAAGAAGTACATAATTTTCATCGAATTTTTTCATCATTTATCACCATCCATAAACACTCTTGAGCCTGTCGCACCTGTCTGCCCCTGATACTTGCCGTTATAGGGGTTCAATGCATGGTCGTCAAGCTTTGCAAATACAAGCTGTCCTACTCGCCTGCCCGCCTTAAGCTCGATAGCACAGCGGTTTGCATTGAACAGCTCCAGTGTTATCTCACCCTTGAAGCCGGGGTCTACCCAGCCTGCATTCTGGATAAAAAGTCCCATCCTGCCAAGCGAACTTCTGCCCTCAACAAAAGCCGTAAGATCATCGGGCAGGCTGAAATACTCCATAGTCGTCGCAAGCACGAACTGCCCCGGGAGCAGCAGATATGTTTCGGTCTTTATGGTCTTGTATCTTATCTCGCTGTCAAGAGAAATGATACCGCTGCTTGTGTCCTCTACTATGCTGAATGTATCGCCGAGGCGGATATCGATACTGGCAGGCTGTATCTGCTCAGGTGTTATCGGCGCCGCGCCAAGCGTGCCCTCATCTATCATTTTAATTAAAGTCTTGTCGGATAATATCATTTTTTCGTCCTCCGTAATACTGATATAATAATTGTATCACAGCCCATAAATTAAGTCAATTCGGCATAATAACCATTATTGCCAGTTAAAACTAAACAATTACCCAAATATTTCTTAATTTTCGGGAAAGCCCTTGACAATTGACTTAAAATAAGTTAAAATAAAGACGGATAAGCTGTAAAGCTATATGATCCGCGCATTATCGGGAATGTCGCTGTTTATTATGCGGCACGGCAAATCCAAAGCTTAGCCCCGATTTAAAAAGCTGTGGCTCGGTATGGTATTCCATTAAGCGCCGAAAATCAAGTTTTGATTTTCAGCTATCACAACCTTAATGCAAAGTCCCGCAGAAAAGGTGACGGCGCAGGGCAGGAAGAACAGAAAAGCAACAACGATTTAATGTAAGGGCGTCACTCTTTAAGAGCTGATAGATCAAACGCAGAAAAATTGGTCTCTAGCACGATGCGGCGCAGTAGCCTCGCGGGATACCGTTACGGTTTCACCGCTCCGATTGGGTAAACCTGCTGATTTGTAGCGTTTCATTTATTCGGCGTATATAAAAAAAGATCACAGTGACCTTTCTTTATTTTAAGAGAGGCTGTATGACGAAAATCTCTACGATGATCGTGATACAGCCTCTTTTTCTCATATATCGACATCTTTGTGAAAAAACGAAGCAAAAATCCTTGTAGATATTGTACGATTATACGAATGTTATTGTTGCAATTCAACAAAAAACACAATTATCCAGAAAAACACTTGTGCATTTTCGCGATTTACGGTATAATTGTAGTATCAGTTGATACTGAGAATAAATTTTATCAAGGAGAGGATCTTATGAATTTGAAGCACGGTGCACAAACAGTAGAAACTATTGCAGGAAAAAAGTACATTAAGTCAGGTGCTGTGGGTTCTACGACGCTTGAGGAGATCCAGTGGCTGACAAAGACACTGGTGACCCAGTCCGCCGCATGGAAGCTCACTGGCTGGGGATATATTTCGGATATCAGCAAAATGTCTCCTGTTACTCCTGATATCAGCGCAGAGCTTGTAAATCTCCACAAGGCACTTGAGACCTCCAACTGCAAGGCAATGGCATTCGTTGTGGGCAGCTCTATATTTACCGATGCACAGGCTAAAACGCATCAGAAGCAGTCAAAAGCAGGCGTTCAGGAAGGACACTTCAAGACCGAAGCAGAAGCTATCGCTTGGCTTGATACTATCGTAAAGTAACAATACTATAATAAAATGACCTCCCCGACCGAAATCGGGGAGGTTTTGTTGTTTGATATGGGGGATCAATACAGACTACCATAAGCAGCGCAGGCTCTGTAATCCGCGCCCTCGTAGTCCTTTGTGCCGAAGCAGCTCCATGCATGAGGTCTGAACAGACGCTCGTCTGCGATATTGTGCAGCGATACGGGAATTCTCAGCATACTTGCGAGAGTGATGAGATCCTCGCCGATGTGACCGTATACAAACGCGCCGTGATTTGCGCCCCAGTTAGCCATGACGTTGTAAACGTCGCGTGTTGCACCCTCTGTGCAGATGGGAGCAAACCATGTGCTGGGCCATGTGGGATCGGTTCTGTCAAGCAAAGTCTTGTTTACATCCTTGGGAAGCTCAACTGTGTAGCCCTCGATGATCTGGATAGTCGGTCCAAGACCCTTTACAAGGTTGACTCTTGCAAAGGTACAGGGCATGATGCCCTCGGTAGAGAAGCTGGAGGAAAAGCCACCGCCACGGAAATAACCAAGGTTTGCACAAGGCCATGTTGTAGCCTTGAGGCAAGCGTCGATGTCCTTGTCGGTCATATCCCACCAGGACTTCATGATGCTCTCGCCGTTCTCGTCCTTTACAGCGCCTGTACCGTCAAGCGCAGCTGCGCCGCTGTTGATGAGGTGGATAAAGCCGTTTTCAGCCTTGCCGTCAGGCTTCCAGCCTGTTACTCTCTCAACCGCATCGGGCGACCAGTATGTACGAACATCGGCAAATACAGCAGCCTTGCCTGTCAGCTGGTGCAGGAGCAGCAGTGTAACGCCGTTAAGTCCGTCGTTTTCAGTAGCGAAAGGAATAGGCTCGCGAGCGCCGTTCCAGTCGAATGTGGAGTTCAGGATCGCTTCTGTAAAGTCAGCATTGGGCATGAAGTCGGTCCAGTTTCTCTGACCCTGGAAACCACCACAGATAGCGTTTCTGCCCTTTGCCTCCTCAAGCCAGCCCATCTCAGCAAGCTTTTCGTTGCCATGCAGGATATCTCTGATGATGCAGGTCATCTTTGCGATGAACTCCCAGTTCTCTTCCTTTTCCTGTGCAGAAAGAACAGGGCGCATATATGTCATACCGGGAGTGGGGTTGATATCAACGCCCTCGGGGCACTTTTCCTTGATCCAGGCGAGAGCCTTTTTGTATTCAGCCTCGTCATAGATACCGAGCTTCTCGCGGCGGATGATCTCCGACATATCTACCCACTCGGGATGGATTCCGAGGTAGCTGCGGAAGAAGTCCTCGTTGCAGTACGAGCCTGCGATACCCATAGAAACCGCACCGATATTTACATAGCTCTTGTTCTTCATAGCACCGACAGCGACTGCGCAGCGAGCGAAGCGAAGGATCTTCTCCTCCACATCAGCAGGGATCTCCTTGTCGGTAGCATCCTTTACATCGTGACCGTAGATGGAGAAGCAGGGCATTCCGATCTGTGCATAAGCAGAGTTTGCCGCTGCAAGGAATACAGCGCCGGGACGCTCTGTTCCGTTGAAGCCCCAGATGCCCTTGATGGTGTTGGGATCTTCGTCGATGACCTGTGTAACATAGCACCAGCAGGGAGTTACAGTGAGAGTTGCAACAACATTTTCTGTCGAGAATTTATCTCTGCAGGCAGCGCTCTCAGCAATTCCGCCAATAGTGGTATCTGCGATAACGCACTCTACAGGCTCACCGCTTGCATGGCGCACCTTGGAGGAAATAAGCTCAGCAGCAGCCTTAGCCATGTTCATGGTCTGTTCTTCAAGACCCTCGCGGATGCTGAACTGTCTGCCGTCAATAACAGGACGAATACCTATCTTTGGTAACATAATAAATACTTCCTTTCGTTTGTGAAATAAAGCCGTTGGCATGAATATCCACGCCCATAAAAACGTTTTCACGATCTTATACGTTAATTATAGCAAACATTTTTTAGAAAATCAATAGAATTTTTATTCAAAACAAAAAAATCCCCTTGCACCTTGGCAAGGGGATCTGTTTTGTTATCACTTCTTGAATCTCATAAGCACGCTCAGATCCTGCAGGATAAGAATGTCGCCGTCAATCGTCAGCTCATTTACATACTCTGCATACTCGGTTATCTCTGTAACGATAAGCTTGTCGCCTTCGATCTTCCATGTACCTGTTGTAGACTCATCAAGATATGTCATCTTCATGGAGCCATCAGCGTTAAGAATGATGGTGTAATCGATCTCGAGCTCCTCGGCTGTGTATGTAAAGCCATACATATCGCACTCATAGAATCTCCACGTTCCAACCATCGCAGCATCAGTTGCGCCGGCATGAGAAGCGTTGTTCTGACCGTTCTGGATCTCCTTGTCAGCCTTTCTTTCAAGACCATTCCAGGAAATTCTGTAACTATCATAACGATCCTTATAGGTCTCAAACTCATCCAGAGTCATAGAGTCTGCGTTTTCGAGTTCATCGTACATTGTCTCAAGATCGCCGTAAAGCTCACCCATCTCGTCAGCAAGAGTATCAGAGATATACTCCTCACCCTCCTCGTACTTATCCATGATCTCGAACATCAGATTGTAAACATCGCCGCCAAGCTGCTGAATATCGCTGTAATCAGCCTTGGGAGTAAGCGCATCACCAAGAGTTGCCGCAAGCTTTTCAAGCTCGGGAGCAAGAGCCTGTGCAAGCTTAGAATCCTTGCCATCACAAGCCGCCTTGATCTCATTGATCATATCCAGCAGATACTCACCTGCCGCTGTGATCTGATCCTCTGTCATGTTGTTAATATCGCCGCAGTCATATGCGTCAAAGGGAATATTGAGGAGAGCGGTGTCGTTGTATGCGGTAGTAGTCATGTTGAAAGAGATGCTACCATACTCAGCCATCTCAGCCTTGAATGTGTTCTTGAGAGTATCGCCCTCGACCTTTTCCTCGATCATGATCCTGAACGCACTGTTCTGAGGACCACTTGCGGATGTGCCTGCAAGATAGATATCGTACTTGCCGACAGGAACTTCAGTATTGAAGAACTTCTCGTTCTTTACGCCTGTGTAGTCGATATTGATACCGTTGGGACCTGTCATGCCGGATGCGCTCATGCCCATAGCAAGAACACCGGACTCCAGTCTGATAGTACCATCTGTATCGTTCTTTGCATCAACTGTGATCGTGCAGATCTCCATGCCCATAGCAGAGATAGCAAAACCACAATCGTCGCCATTCATGATATACTTTATGCCAAAGCCGCCCTGCTCAGGGATGCTTACATTGTAAGCACCACCAAGAACATCACCGTTGTAGTTTACAAGAGTCTTGATAGTAAGAGCGAAAGGCACGTTGTGCTTGATTTCGTCAGCGGCCTTGATAAACTCGTTCTTATAATCAACAGCGGAAAGCTCTGCACCTGCTTCCTCTGCCATCTCAATGATCTTGTTTGTAAGATACTCATCCTCAGCGATGTATGTAATTATCTCAGCCATCATCTCGCCGAGATCAGCACCGCTCATATTTACTGTGATAAGTCTGCCGGAAACCTTTAATGTAGGATTCTCGGAAGTACCGCCGACAAATATATCGCTGTTTTCGATAGTTGTATCAGCCTTCTCATAGTGCTTGAGGTAGATATCAACGATACCCTGTGTAAGACGCTCAACCTCTGCTGTATCGATATCAACATCGATCTCCTCGCTCTCAGTAACTGCGCCTGTTTCCATATCGACCTTCATCTTGAGGCACTTATCGCTGCCGAACGGGAACATAAGTGCAACATTGCCATCAGCAAAAACTATACCCTTGGCATTAACAGTGAAACCGTCGCCGTCAGTTGCCTCGATGATCATGCCTAATGCATCTTCAGCAGACGCATAAGTCATGCTGAACTCAGAATCGTTGATGTACTCGATGATATCAAGTGTTTCTGCATCATCCATTTCCATTGCGGAAAGCGCTTCATCGGAAAGATCGATATCAGCATCGAGCTTTACATTTACAGCATTTACGCCGTAAGTCTCCATGAAAGCATCATAGTAAGCTTTCACCATCTCCTTGATATCGCCTGCGCCGAGAGAAGCATAAAGCTCAGCTGAAGTATCACCAACATTGGTGCTTACCAGCATATTGCGCATAATGGTATCAGTCAGAACATTGGACTTTTTGGTAGCAGACTCAACCGCATCGCTTTCCATTACGACCGCAGTTCTGTCACGCTCTATCTTTGCAGCATAGCCCTGGTTGCCCATGAACAGGGGGTGGAAAAGCTCTCTGAAGAACAGAGCGAATACAACACCTGCAACGATCAGAAGTGCACCAAGCGAGATAAGCACTATCTTAAGAGCCTTCTTGCCGCCCTTCTTAACAGGCTTTGCAACTACCGCAGTAGCACCGTTTGCTTCAAACGCAGGAAGCTCGGACGGACCGTTGTTGTTTGCTGTGTTGAAAGCAGGCTGTACCTCAGCCGCACCGCTGCCGAACGCTGTGGGAGCAGCAGTCTGAGCTGCAACAGCATTGCCGAAGCCTGTTGCAGTTGCTTCGTTCACAGGAGTGGGAACGGCAGCAGCTGCAGGCACATCATTAACGGGTGTGGGAACTGCTGCGGGTGTAGGAACAACCGCTGCAGGCGTGGGAACTGCCGCAGGCGAGGGTGCTGCGCTAACAGGCGCAGATGTCTGGCTTACAGGAGCTGCCGCCATTACAGGCGCAGGCTGCTCTGCAGGAGCGCCAACAGGTGTTCCGCAAGCTGCGCAGAACTTTGTACTTGCTTCAAGCGCACCGCCGCATACCGAGCAGAACATGGGAGTTGCTTCGGGTGCAGGCGCTGCTGCTTCAAGCTTTGCGCCGCAAGCAGCACAGAATTTTGAAGCTTCGGAATTCTCCGAATTGCACATTTTACAGATCATATATTTCTTCCTTTCTCAAATGTACTTGTTTGCACCGCTTTGTTTCTTTTTAATAGCGGAGATACATAAGTACACATTATAATTGTATTACTAAACCCGTGCAATGTCAACACTTCGCCTGACGAAAAAGCAAAGCCATTTTAGGGAATATTGCACAATTACAACAAAAAGCAACAGGTCCTATAACTAAAATATATTACCATCGGCAAGGTATAATTTGCAGGGATATCACCAAACTATTACAGTAATTTCTGCGAAAGGATCTGATATTATGAAGAAAGCCGTCGCGGTGCTGCTGGGGTTTGCCGCACTGTCGGCAGGGATAAGCGCCGCTCCTGATGCCGCAATAAATGCTCTGCCTGTTTCCTCCGTCACCTGCGCAAAAACGGTAAGCTATGCCAAGACCCTCCAGAGCAGCGGAACTCTGTCGTACATCGGTCAGACAGATGTGACCTGCTCAATACCACTGATCATACAGCAATGTTATGTTTCAGAGGGCGACACCGTCACCACTGGTGATGTGATAGCATCGGTGGATAAAAAAGCCACTCGGTCACTTATCGAAAGCATGGGTCAGTTCAGCTCCATCGCTATACCTGCAGCAAGCCTCTCTGGTGCCGTAAATCTCATCCCTGATGAGATAACCGCAACTGCGACAGGCAGGATCATCTCTGTCACAGAAAACGGCACAACGATACAGGCAGGAAACAGTATCTGCTCCGTCGCAGGAACAGACTCCCTTATTCTTACCGCGCCAATAAGCGAGCTGTACATCTCAGACGTGCAGCTCGGTCAGACAGTTAGCTTCACTCTTGCCGCATATCCCGAGGAAAGCTTCACAGGAACAGTTTCCTCTATCGCAGAGGCTGCGCGCAGCCGTTACAGTGGCTCGATGCTTGAAACAGTAATAGATATCACGATATCCCCCGACAGATACGATCCGCGCATGAGATCAGGCATGACCGCAGATGTCTGCTTTACGCTGACGCAGCCCAGAAACATCTGCGTTCTGTCCTACGACGCAATCGGCCAGGACAGCGGCGGCGAGTATGTTTATGTGTACGAAAACGGAAAGGCCCTGAAACGAAAGATATTTACAGGCGCGGAGTTTTCTGACGGCGCAGAGATAATCAAGGGTGTTACCGCCGAGGAGCTTGTGTTGACCTCGCCTGAAAGCATAAAAGAAAACAGCTATATCAGATTGGAGTGAAGATGAGGCTGATAGGTTCGATAAAAAATATCCTGCGCTGCCGCGCACGCTCTCTGCTGACTATGGCAGGCATCGCGATAGGCGTTTTCTCGGTGGTGCTGATATCAACAGTAGGCGCAGTCGGTACGCAGCAGGTAAGCTCCACGCTTATCTCAATGGGTGTTGACACGCTTCTTGCGCAGCCCTCGGGGAAAAGCATCAGTGCCTCTCTCACCGACAGCAGCATTGCCGCTGTAAAACGCGTTGACGGAGTAGCCGATGCAATGCCGCTGATGGCATCTGTCACAGAAGCCAAGATGATCGGCAGACGGCTCGACACATATATCTGGGGAGTGGACAGGTCAGCCGACAAGCTTATCTCTCTCAAAGCAAAACACGGCAGGCTGGTGACTGCCGCCGATACCGCTTCTTATGCCAAGGTATGCGTCATAGACGAGGCTTTCGCGCTCTCTACCTACGGCAGAAGCAACATCGTAGGGAAAAAAGCAAGCATCTTCCTCGGCGGAAGATATCACGAGTTTGAGATAATCGGTATCGCAAGCACGGGCCTCAGCGGGCTTCAATCCGCGCTGTCCAATATAATGCCGAATTTCATGTATATCCCGATCACTACCATGCAGCAGCTTTGCGGCAGAAGTACCTATGACAAGCTCGCTGTAAAGCTTTCCGACAGCGCAGACTCCGCCGAGATAGTCGGAAATATCCAGACTGCCCTTGACCACTCAAGCGGCTGTACGGACGGGTATATTGTTAACAATCTTCTTTCGCAGAAAAAGCAGCTTGATGATATCATGGGGATAGTCACCACTTCCCTGTCGCTGGTTGCAGGGATATCGCTTGTTGTTTCGGGAGTATCTGTCATGACAACGATGATGATGAGCGTTAACGAGCGCACCCACGAAATTGGCATAAAAAAGTCGATAGGTGCAAAAAACTCAGATATCTGTATGGAATTTCTCACGGAAAGCGTGCTGCTGACTCTCTTGGGAAGTGCTGTCGGAATAGCAGCTGGTCTACTTCTGGCAGGTGTGGGCTGTGCGCTGTTGTCGGTGCCGTTTTCGGTCAGCTGGAGCTCGCTTTTCATCTCCGCCGCAGCCGCAGGGCTTATCGGCGCGGTATTCGGAGCATATCCCGCGTATAAGGCGGCGACACTTAAACCAGTTGAAGCACTCAGAATGTAAAAAGGGCGGCAAATGCCGCCCTTCGTGCTATTCAATTATTCTGCGGAAAGCTCGTAGTAGACATCGCCCATCTGCAGACCGACTATCCTGTCGATATCAGGGGCGTTCAATGCCATGGTAAAGTTGTCATCTTTGTATTTGTGCTCTGTAAAACAACCGCTTGCGATATTGATATCTGTGTAGCGGTTATACTCATGCGCAACAGCAGAACCAAGAGAAGAATAAGAATCAAGCTTGATTCTGCTTCCATCATCAAGCACAAAGCTGATATCATTAACTGCGTCTGCCATTACATGCTCATGGGTCATGGTCGACGAGGAGAAGCTCCAGAAGCCTTTTTCGGGGATAGAATTATCCTCATATGCACCGGTGTTCTCACCATAGATAGAGAACGACAGCTCTGAAAGCACGAGGTATTTGGGGATATAGAACTCGCTGGGTGATTTCTCCGCATTAAGCTCAAACCACTTTTCCTCCATGTTGGCGCTGATATCCAGAGCGGTCTTGCGTACAACACCGTCTGACAGAATATAGTTAAAGCGAGACTGCTCTGTTCCGTAGTGACGGCTGTCTGCCTCAAAATAAGCACAGAAATATCTGTCGGTCTCAGTCCTGTATTCTGTCAGCTCTTGTGTGCCAACACTGTAACTTACAGGATAGTATACATCCGTAACTTCCTTAAAAATGGGGTGTATTGACAGCGGGTCGTAGAAGTTATCGCTATCATTGTTTAAATCGTCCTCGGCAAGCCACTTCTCGCCCTCCTCGTCGAGAGCCTGATAGTGAACTGTGAGGTAGGTGCACTGACCGTCGGAAAGGTACTCCTCGACCGTCATCTTTACATGCTCGTCGCTGTCCTCAAATACAAAGCTCTGAATGTTCTCTGCGATGCTCTCATTGCCGCCGAACACACCCTTAAGATGCTCGGCGTTGAGCGCTGCGACCGCTCCGACAGTGCCTACTGTAAGCGCAAGCGCTGCTGCAACAGGAACTATGATAGCCTTTTTGTTGAATCTCTTTTTCTCCATATTATTCTCCGCCTTTCCCAGAACTGCTTTAAGCAGCTCCTCATCGCTCCTTTTCGGAGCGAGCTTATCGAAAGCCTTTTTGTAATTCTCTCTCATATTGACCCCTCCTTCAGGAGCATCTCTTTAAGCTGCTCACGTCCGCGCTTCAGCCTTGTTGTGACGGCTGTCTCTGTTATGCCGAGAATATCCGCTATCTCCTTTACCGAGTACCCTTCATAGTAGTACAGATGAATTACGGCACGGTATTTCGGCGGCAGCGACATCACGCTTTCGATCAGACCGAGGTCTTCCCTGTCAGCCGACGGGATATCCTCGGAAAGCTCTCCGCGCTTTGTGAACCAGCCTGATTTCAGCAGGTTTTTCGACAGATTGACCGTCACCCTCAGCAGCCATGCCTTGCAGTTTTCGTCCGCAATAAACTCGCCCTTGAATCTGTACAGCCGCAAAAACGCTTCCTGTGCGATATCCTCAGCATCCGCGCTGTTTTTTGTGTAGCTGTATGCAAGGCGGTATACCGTGCCATGATAAAGCCCGATATAACGCTCCAGTGCTTCGCCGTTCAACCCGTCACCTCCTGTTCCGTTGTTGCTTTAAAGACGTCTTTCACTTGTAAGACAATCGAGGATCACGATTTGTCACATTTTTCAGAGATATTTTCAACATTTCAACACGAAAAACTAACCTTTAAAATATAGGCTGATATGATGCACAAAAAATAACGGCGAGAAGTGCGTAGCTTCAAGGCAGCCGACCCGACAGCGTACTTTGTGTACGCCGAGTGGTCGGCTAACGCAGAAGATGCGTGCTTATCGCCGTTATTTCAAAAGTCTAATTGTTCGCCGCCGCCCAGATACATCAGGCGATCTCCCAACGTTTCATCCATTACATCAAATCCGCGGAAACCCGTGCAATGGCAGGCGTATATCTTCTCCGCGCCGCTAAGCTTCATTCCGCGCGCCTGCGCCGTTACATATTCAGCCGAGCAACCGAGCGTTTTTGGATTACTGCCCGTAAAATGAAACCCTCCAATTACAGCAAGTATAGGAATGTCGTGCCATCGTTCCTTTACTGTTTCAAGCATATTCACCGCGCCACAGTGGAAACAGCCTCCAATAAGGATAAGACCGTCCGCCTTGCGCTTCTTAGGGAATATCACAGCAAAGCTCTCGTCACTGTGATCAAACGGCACGTTTTTCTTTCCGTCTGCAACAAGATAGCTGCTGTCAGGATTTATGCTCTTTTCATCAAAATTCTCACAGGATGCAAGGTAAAAGCCCTCAGCGACCTCGGAAAAGCTGTTGAACAAAATAAGATTATCCGCGTATTTTTTGAAAAAGCCCTTGCCCATACCTGCGGGCGACTTGAACAAGCCGTTTTTACGGAACACCTCGTTCTGCGCACCCGCACGAAGATATATCTTAGCGTTGGGATTGAGCCTCATGACAGCCTCGATACCGCCGATGTGCGCGTGATGATTGTGCGTCAGCACCACTGCGTCTATCTGATCTATCGGAAGCCGCATACGCTTTGCGTTGTCCACAGCCTTGCCGGTAAGTCCCGTATCAATGAGATAATTCCTTCCGCCATATTCAACGAAAAGCGACATTCCGTCCTCATAGAACAGCTTTTCATCGACTGCCGTATTTTCTATAAGACATACTATCTTCATAACGGACCTCCTTTGTATAGTTGTCAGAAAAGCCGCGCCGCATTCAGCAGCACGGCTTTTATCTTATTTTGAATTGCTCTGTACAAACTTCTTTATAGCCTCAAAGCTTTCCGAGCTCAGACAATGCTCGATATGGCAGGCATCCTCAGAAGCAATATCCTCAGGCACGCCAAGCGAAATAAGCCAGCTTGTAAACAGCACATGACGCTCATAGACCTTTTCTGCTATCGCTCTGCCCTTGTCGGTAAGAGTGATATATCCACCCTTATCGACCGTAATGCACTCGCGCTCGCGCAGATTCTTCATGGCAACGCTGACGCTCGGCTTTGAATAGTCAAGCTCCGCCGCAATATCGATAGAGCGGACCTCTCCGTTTCTGTTCTGTAATACCAATATAGTTTCCAGGTAATCTTCGCCTGATTCCAGAATTCTGTCTTTCATCTCTGACCGCCTTTCCGCCGTTTCTTGCTTATATGATACCACATTCCACGGATTTCGTCAAGTATCACTCTACCGACTTGAGCGACTCGACCATGCTTATCTTCTTCAGCACTCTTGTCATTATCAGATTGACAAAGAGCGAGAATACGACTGTTATTATGAACGAATAGATGAACGTTGTCGGGTGGATATTTCTGCCGAACATTACCTCATCTATCTCCGCAGTCTGCACTACGAATTGTAGCAGTACAATTCCAAGCAGAAGACCTACGGCGCTTCCCATTACAGAAAGTATAATATTCTCTCTGAATGTATATGCTGACACCTCTCTGTCATAGAAACCAAGCACTTTAAGCGTTGCTATCTCTCGTATACGCTCTGTAATATTCACATTCGTAAGATTATACAGCACGACGAACGCAAGAGCTCCCGCCGATACTATCAGCACGACGATGACCATATCGATCATGCCCAGCATATCGCTGAACGAGCTTGACGATTTGGAATTCAGGATAACACTCAATACGCCGTCGCACTCCATCAGCTTTGCCGAGAATTCCTCTGCTACTGCCTCGTCATCCGACATTCCGTTTGTGAAATAGATCATATTGTATTCAGGAAGCGCACCGAAAAGGTCGTTGTACATCTCCTCGGTCATGTAGAGATAGTGGCTTGCGTAATGCTCAGTAATGCCGCTTATTTCTATAGTGCGCGTTTCCTTGTCGTTTATCTTTACGCCTATCTCATCTCCGACAGACGCACCAAGCAGTGTCGCAAGCTTTTCGGTCACGATCGCACCATCCGAAAGCGACAGCTTGTTTTTTGTGGAACGCTCGTGGAAGTCTATCATACCCTCAAGCACCACGCTGTCCTCTGCGACTGTTACATAAGCCTGAACATTCGTTCCGTCAAAGGATGTGGTATACTGCTTGATGAGTGCAGGGGTGTAAACTGTTTCCTGCTCATATTCAAGCAGTTCGTCATAAAGCGCCTGCTGATCCTCGGCGGAGAAGTCATCCTCCACCGCGATGTAGCCACTGTACTGATATATCTCGCCGTACTGAAGCTCTATAATATCAGACACCGAGTCCTTAAGTCCGAAGCCTGCCATCATAAGTGCCGTACAGCCAGCAATTCCGACAACGGTCATAAACATTCTGCGCTTGTAACGGAACAGGTTACGTCCCGATACTTTTGCGAAGAAGCCCATCCTGTTCCAGATAAAACCTATGCGCTCAAGGAGAACGCGTTTTCCTGCCTTGGGAGCTTTCGGACGCATGAGTGCCGCAGGAGTTTCCGCAAGCACCTTCTTGCAGCTGAAAAATACCGTCAGCGCAATAGCAATTATCATTGATCCTGCCGAAATAATTATGTTGTCAGCAGTAAACACACAGTATACTTCTGTGATAATATACATAATGGAATATGCGTAAATGATAACATTCGGGAAAAGAAGCATTCCGCCGAATGCACCGATAAGGCTTCCGAGTACCGCTGCTA
>JAZQEQ010000360.1:0-4779 GCA_045539055.1 Oscillospiraceae bacterium
AAACAGGCATTCGACCATCAGCGAGAATGGCGCGGTCTGCTCGGCTGCGGCAAGATTCAGGATAAGAGCTGACGGAAGCAGCTCGGGACTGAACGAGGCTATCGCAACGTAAGCACCCGGCAGGAAAAGCGTGATGAAATATGCGGCGAGTCTTACGAAACGGATAAAGGTCGCATAAAATGGCTTCTGCGTGTAATCATCCAGCGTCTGAAAACTTTCTATAAACAGGTAAGGTACGACCAGTGCAAACGGCGTTCCGTCCACAAGTATGCCTACTCTGCCCTCGTACAGCTTTGCAGCAAAGCTGTCGGGGCGCTCGCAGGTGCCGCACTCCGAAAAGAACCAGCCGCCTTTGCCCTCAAGGTAGGGCTGGATATAGCCGCTTTCAAGGATGGTGTTGAGCTTTACCTTTTTAAGGCGCGCCTTGACGTTTTCGAGCAGCTTCGGCGATACCTTGTCACTGATATAGCAAAAGCAGATATCGGTGTTGCTGCGGTCGCCGAGCTGTGACATCTCGAACACGAGCGTAGGCGATTTTATGCGGCGGCGGATAAGTCCCATATTGGTACGGATGACCTCGACAAAGCCCTCACGCGAGCCACGAAGATCGTTTTCGGAATCGGGCTGGTCGATGCCGCGCGACTTGAAGCCCTGAACTCCTATTCCCGTACAATCCGAGCAGCCATCGATAAGGATTATCGCAAAGCCTGACTCCATTTTCAGGCACAGGTCACCGAGGTTTTTGATATCAAGCTGCTCAGCCGCTACAAGATAAGTGCTGAACAGGTGACGCATTAGCTCGGTTGGGGGAATACTGCTTCCGCTGCCGTCAAGGTCGTTCAGCTTTTCATAAACGAGTGCCGCGAGGGTGGTGGAGCTTGTCATTCCCTCACAGAGAATCACAGCCATATCGTTGCCACAGACCCTGCCGCGCTTTACTATGACATCTGTTGAGCCGCCTGTCATCGCCTTTATATTCTTTAAATTCCGCTCGAGGCTCGTATCTATCGGAGTATCAGGCGGCATATTCGTGTAAACAGCTTCTTCGGACATTTTGCACCTCTTTACTTTATTCAGAAGTAATATCCCACAAAGTCGGCAAAATATACCGCAGAGGTTGAAATGAACGCACTTTTATGCTAAAATAGGAGTGAAAACAAATCAAGGAGAGATATCATGAAAGAACTTAAGGCTGTTGTTTTTGACATGGACGGAATTATCTTCGACTCGGAAAGAAAGGTCGTTGAATGCTGGATAGAGATCGCCGCGAAATACGGCATAAAGGATATAGAGAAGCTTTGCAGGATGTGCCTTGGCACAAATTCCGCCGAAACGCGCAGGCTGGCGCTGGAATTTTACGGCGAGGACTTCCCCTATGACGAGCGCAAGGCCGAGCAGTCCGCGCTGTATCACGAGCGCTACGACGGCGGCAGGCTCCCTATGAAGGTTGGTGTCAAGGAACTGCTGGAGTATCTGAAGCAGAGGGGACTCAAGATCGCGCTTGCAAGCTCTACAAGACGCGTTGTGGTTGAAAATCAGCTTCGCGACGCAGGGATACTTCCCTACTTCGATAAAGTGGTATGCGGCGATATGGTGAGCCACAGCAAGCCGCACCCCGAAATATTCCTCAGAGCCTGCGAGGAGCTGTCTGTCGAGCCCGAATGTGCTATCGCCATTGAGGACAGCTACAACGGTATACGCTCCGCGCACGCCGCAGGTATGCGCCCGATAATGGTGCCCGATATGGCAGAGCCGAACGAGGAGATGGAGAGGCTTGCGGAGGTTATTCTGCCGTCGCTTTTGGGGGTTAGGGAGTATATCAAGCAAATGTAACATGAACAAATACTATTTTTTCATTCCAAAAACAGCTGACAACAACGAAAGGTTTAAATGATGGAAAACAACAATTTTGATGATAAAAGTTTACGGCCAGCGAAGCCGATCAAACGAATGCCAAAGAAAAAGATTATTTTGTTGTGTGTCCTTGCCTTGCTTATTGGTCTGATTATATGGGATTTTGCTGACCCGCCGTTATGGTGGCAGTCTGAAGCGCAACAGAATCAAAAGGTCATACTAGATTATGCGAAAAAGCACTATCCCAATGCAAAGATAGTTCAAGAGGTCTACCAATCAACAGGGTTAAACTTTACATCAAATCCACACGACTATATCGTTTTTGAGCAAAACGGAGTCACTTTCTCGATCTGGGCAAATGATGGCGAGTTTTGGGGTGAAAATTTTAAAACTTCTAGCATTTGTCAGCTTATCACGACAGAACTAATCGATAAATTCTTCGTACCAAGAGGATTAAATGTTCATTCCAGCTTCAGTTTCATGGGAGAAGAACTAATAGAAGATATATCGCAATATAAAGGTCGGATTCTAGTTGACATAATACTCGAATATGAGAAAGGTAAAAATACTCCAGCATCATTAGACTGGATATACGACTTTTATGTTTTTTGGCAAAATGAATCCTTTTTAAAGAGCTATATTGTCTGTTTAGAATACAGAATCAACAATGATGTATCAAATACATATGAAATGGCGTTCACTGAAGAAACCTCGTTTGAAAATGCCGAAGAGTTCTATGCAGCATTTAAAGAGAAAAAGTATAAGTAAAAACAGCAAAACGGGCTACCATTGGTAGCCCGTTAAGCTTATGTAGCAATTCCTGCGAACTGGCTCTGGTACAGCCTGTAATAAGCGCCGCGCTGAGCGAGAAGCTCCTCGTGGTCGCCTGCTTCAAGCACCCTGCCCTCGCCGAGGACGATTATCTTGTCCGCGTCGCGGATAGTGGACAGACGGTGCGCGATGATAAGGCTGGTCCTGCCCTTCATAAGCGCTATCATAGCCGCCTGAATGTGCATTTCAGTTCTTGTGTCGATGCTTGATGTAGCCTCGTCAAGAATAAGTATCTTCGGGTCGGCAAGCACCGCTCTTGCTATCGAGATAAGCTGACGCTGACCCTGTGAAAGGTTGCTGCCGCCCTCGGTGAGCATTGTGTCGTAGCCGTCTGCAAGCTTTGAAGCAAAGTCATGGACTCTTGCAAGCTTTGCCGCTGCGATGACCTCCTCGTCGGTAGCGTCGATCTTGCCGTAGCGGATGTTCTGCGCTATCGTTTCGGAGAAGATGACGGTGTCCTGAAGAACTATGCCGATACTGCCGCGAAGCTTCTCCATCGGAATATTGCGGATATCCTGACCGTCAAGCAAGATCTCGCCGCCATCTATGTCATAAAAGCGCGTCAACAGGTTTATTACAGTGGTCTTGCCGCTGCCTGTTGCGCCGACGATAGCTAT
Source organism: Oscillospiraceae bacterium (assembly GCA_045539055.1). GTDB lineage: Bacteria > Bacillota > Clostridia > Oscillospirales > Ruminococcaceae > CAG-115. The sequence continues at coordinate 3,303 of JAZQEQ010000360.1, forward strand.
CTTCTGACCGCTCTTGACCCACAGGTCGAAATCCTTCAGCACAGGCTCGCCCTCGACATAAGAGAACTTCACGTCCTTGAAGTTTAAGTCGCCCTTAACGTCTTCGATCTCGAAAGGCTCGTTACCGCCGATATCCTCAGGCTCTGCGTCCATTATCTCAAACACTCGCTCCGCACCTGCAATAGCGGACTGGAGCTGCGCATACTGGTTTGCTATCTCGTTGATGGGACGTGTGAACTGCTTGGAATACACGATGAACGCCTGGATAGTACCGATAGAGATGATGTCCTGTATCGCAAACCAGCCGCCGAATGCCGCTATCAGCAGGAAGCCGATGTTGCCGATGCAGTTCATACAGGGACCCATAGAGCCGCCGAGTATCTGCGCCTTGATGCCTATCTTCTTAAGCTGGTCGCTTGTAGAGTTGAACTCCTCGCAGACCTTGTCCTCTCGTGTGAACGCCTTGACTGTCTTGTATCCGCTTACAGTCTCCTCGATCTGACCGTTCAGCTGACCAAGCTTCTTCTGCTGCATGGGGAAGTACTTTCTCATGAGCTTTGACAGATTTCTGGATACTACAAGTGTCAGTACGATAGTTATCATGCTGACGAGTGTAAGCTGCCACGAATGTATCAGCATCATCACAAAGCAGCCTACTACCATGATGATACCCGAAACAAGCGAGCCGAGCGACTGCGAAACGGAATTTGATACGTTTTCAACGTCGTTTGTCATACGGCTCATGATATCGCCGTGCTTGTGAGTGTCGATATAGCTTATTGGGAGCTTTGAGATGCGCGCAAAGAGGTCTTTTCGCATAATACGAACAGTGTACTGCGAAAGCTTTGCGGCAAAGATGTACTGAAAATATGTCAGCACAGCAGAAACCAGATACACACAGCCCAGAACTATAAGCCACTGTACAAGCGCCCTCATATCGACAAAGGGATGCTCCTCTGTAACGGTTATCGAGTCGATAGCTATCGCCTGTATAGTGGGAGCGATGATATTCAGAAGTGTCGCTATCAGCATAACACCTAGCATCGCATACAGCAGGTGCTTGTTCTTTCCGATATACTGAAGTATCCTTTTAAGCGAGCCCTTGACGTTCTTCGCCTTTTCCTGCGGCATTCCCATTGCGTGAGGTCCGCCCGGACCTCTTCCGCCGGGACGGAGATTTATTATGGGCTTGTTATTATTCTCAGCCAACCTGCTCGTCCCCCTCTCTCATCTGCGAGCTGTAGATATCCTGATATACATCACAGCTCTTCATCAGATTTTCATGGTTATCGAACGCAGCAAGTCTGCCGTCCTCAATTACCGCTATCTTATCGGCACCCATTACGCTTGCAACACGCTGTGCGATCATGATAACAGTGGTATCGCCAAGGTTTTCGCGAAGCGCCCTCTGAAGCTTTGCGTCAGTTGTAAGATCGAGCGCCGACATACTGTCGTCAAAAATAAGTATCTCAGGTCT